>JAEXTE010000315.1 GCA_023453655.1 Pseudomonadota bacterium | reverse complement strand
GCGCTGGCCTGGCACGCTGCCCGCGCCGCGCGCGCGCAGTCCGCGCCGCTGCTCCTGATCGCGCGCGACAACCACGCCGCCCACCAGCTCGAGTCGGACCTGCACACCCTGCTGGGCGAAGACGCGGCCCTGCCGGTGGTCCCCTTTCCGGACTGGGAAACCCTGCCCTGGGACCGCTTCAGTCCGCATCCGGACATCATTTCGCAGCGCCTGGCCACCCTGCTGCGCCTGCCCTCGCTGCGCCGCCAGGCGATCGTGATCGTGCCGGTGCAGACCCTGCTGCAGCGCCTGCCGCCGCTGCGCCATGCGGTGGGCAGCGCGTTCGACGTGCGCGTCGGCCAGACCCTGGACCTGGAGGCCGAGAAGCGCCGCCTCGACGGCGCCGGCTACCGCAACGTGCCGCAGGTGTTCGACCCTGGAGAGTTCGCCGTGCGCGGCGGGCTGCTCGACGTCTATCCGATGGGCGCTTCCGAGCCCTACCGCATCGAACTGCTGGACGACAGCATCGAGACCATCCGCGCCTTCGACCCGGAAACCCAGCGCTCGCTCGACCGCGTCGACGCGGTGCGCATGCTGCCCGGGCGCGAAGTGCCGACCGATCCCGACGCGCTCGGCGACGCGCTGGACGCGCTGCGCGAGCGTTTCGACGTCGATGCGCGGCGCAGCGCGCTGATGCAGGACCTGCGCGCCGGGATCGCCCCGGCCGGCATCGAGTACTACCTGCCGCTGTTCTTCAATGACACCGCCACCCTGTTCGACTACCTGGCGCCCGGCTTCCTGCCGCTGGTCGACGAGGGTGCGCTGGAGGCGGCCGACCATTTCTGGAAGCAGGCCGGTGAGCGCTACGAGCAGCTGCGCCACGACATCGAGCGCCCGATCCTGCCGCCGGGCGAGCTGTGGATGTCGCCCGAGGCGCTGCGCGAACGGCTCAACGCCGGCCAGCGCATCGAGATCTGCCCGGCCGCACATCCTCGCCACGCCCAGGCCACCGCCCTGGGCGACCAGCCCGCCCCCTCGCTGCCGCTGGCGCTGCGCGACAGCGAGCCCGGCACCGCGCTGCGCGGCTTCCTGGCGAGCTATGGCGGCCGCGTACTGGTGGCGGCCGACTCGGCCGGCCGCCGCGAGGCGCTGCTGGAGATGCTCGACGCGGCCGGGCTGAAGCCCGCGGTGGCGGCGACGTTCGCCGACTTCGCGCGGCAGGAGCAGCGCTTCGCCATCGCCGTGGCGCCGCTGGACGACGGCTTCGCGCTCGATCCCGAGGCTTCGGGCACCGGACCGCTGGCCATCCTCACCGAGCGCCAGCTGTTCCCCGAGCGCGCTTCGCAGCCGCGCCGCCGCAAGCGCGCCGGCCGCGAGCCCGAGGCCATCATCCGCGACCTCGGCGAACTCAGCGAGGGCGCGCCGATCGTGCACGAGGACCACGGCGTCGGCCGCTACCGCGGCCTGGTGACGCTGGAGGCCGGCGGCCAGCCCGGCGAATACCTCGACATCGAATACGCCAAGGGCGACCGGCTGTACGTGCCGGTCGCGCAGCTGCACCTCGTCAGCCGCTACTCCGGCGCCTCGCCCGAAACCGCGCCGCTGCACAACCTCGGCGGCGAGCAGTGGACGAAGGCCAAGCGCAAGGCGCAGGAGAAGGTGCGCGACGTCGCCGCCGAACTGCTCGAGATCCAGGCCAAGCGGCAGGCGCGCGCCGGCCTGGCGCTGCAGGTCGACCGCGCGATGTACGAGCCCTTCGCCGCCGCCTTCCCGTTCGAGGAAACGCCCGACCAGCACGCCGCGATCGAGGCGGTGATCCGCGACCTCGGCTCCAGCCAGCCGATGGACCGCGTGGTCTGCGGCGACGTCGGTTTCGGCAAGACCGAAGTCGCGGTACGCGCGGCCTTCGTCGCCGCCGCGGCCGGCAAGCAGGTGGCGGTGCTGGTGCCGACCACCCTGCTGGCCGAGCAGCACTACCGCAACTTCCGCGACCGCTTCGCCGACTGGCCGCTCAAGGTCGAGGTGCTGTCGCGCTTCAAGAGCACCAAGGAGATCAAGGCCGAGATCGACAAGATCGCGGAAGGCACGATCGACGTGATCGTCGGCACCCACCGCCTTCTGCAGAAGGACGTGCGCTTCAAGGACCTGGGCCTGGTGATCGTCGACGAGGAGCAGCGCTTCGGCGTGCGCCAGAAGGAGGCGCTCAAGGCGCTGCGCGCCAACGTGCACCTGCTTACCCTGACCGCCACGCCGATCCCGCGCACGCTCAACATGGCCATGGCCGGGCTGCGCGACCTGTCGATCATCGCCACGCCGCCCGCGCACCGCCTCGCCGTGCAGACCTTCGTCCACGCCTGGGACGACGCGATGCTGCGCGAGGCTTTCCAGCGCGAGCTGGCGCGCGGCGGCCAGGTGTATTTCCTGCACAACGACGTCGAGAGCATCGGCCGCATGCAGCGCCAGCTGCAGGAACTCGTCCCCGATGCGCGCATCGGCATCGCCCACGGCCAGATGCCCGAGCGCGAGCTGGAGCGGGTGATGCTCGATTTCCACAAGCAGCGCTTCAACGTGCTGCTGTGCTCGACCATCATCGAGTCGGGCATCGACATCCCCAACGCCAACACCATCATTATCAACCGCGCCGACAAGTTCGGCCTGGCCCAGCTGCACCAGCTGCGCGGTCGCGTCGGCCGTTCGCACCATCGCGCCTACGCCTACCTGGTGGTGCCCGACCAGCGCTCGATCACGTCCGACGCGCAGAAGCGCCTCGATGCCATCGCCTCGATGGACGAACTCGGCGCCGGCTTCA
>JAEXTE010000276.1 GCA_023453655.1 Pseudomonadota bacterium | reverse complement strand
ATCCGGGGCTGGTCTTCCAGCGCATCGAACTGGTCCGCGACGCGAAGCCGCGTGGCACGCTCGGCCCGGCGGAAAGCATGCGCCGCTGACCCGACATTTCCCTGCCCACCGCGGGCAGGCGCGCGCCGACATCGCTGGCGCATCCTGCAACGACAACGACTCCATGAAAACCGCACCACGACCGCTGCACCTCCATGAAGACCGACTGTTCCCGGCCGACGCCGCCCAGCGCGCGATCGCGCGACGCCTGTACGCGGAAGTCGCGCGGCTGCCGATCGTCAGCCCGCATGGGCACACCGATCCGGGCTGGTGGGCCGGCGACGCCTGTTTCGCCAATGCCACCGAACTGCTGCTGGTGCCCGACCACTACGTGTTCCGCATGCTCTACAGCCAGGGCATCGACCTGGATGCACTGGGCCTGCCGCGCGCGGACGGCAGCCGTGCCGAGGTCGATCCGCGCGAGGCCTGGCGCCTGTTCGCGCGCAACTTCCACCTGTTCCGCGGCACGCCGTCCTCGCTCTGGCTCAACCACGTCTTCCACGAGGTGTTCGGCCTGCGCCTGCGGCTGGACGCGGAAAGCGCGGACCATTACTACGACGCGATCACCGACGCCCTTCAGACCGATGCGTTCCGGCCGCGCGCCCTGTTCGACCGCTTCGGCATCGAGGTGATCGCCACCACCGAGGGTCCGCTGGACCCGCTCGCACACCACCAGGCGATCCGCGACAGCGGCTGGAACGGGCGGGTGGTCACCGCCTACCGGCCCGACGAGGTGGTGGATCCGGAGCACGAGGCGTTCGGCGGAGCGCTGGAGCGCTTCGGCGCCATCACCGGCGAGGAGGGGCACGACTGGGACGGCTACCTGCGCGCGCACCGGCAGCGGCGCGCCTTCTTCAAATCGATGGGCGCGACCTCGACCGACCACGGCCACGAGACGACGCTGACCGCCGACCTGCCGCGGGCCGAAGCAAAGGCGCTGTTCGCGAAGATCCTGCAGGGCCGCTTCAGCGCACAGGAGGCGGCATTGTTCCGAGGCCAGGTGCTGACCGAGATGGCGGCGATGAGCCTGGACGACGGACTGGTGATGCAGCTGCATCCCGGCTGCCTTCGCAACCACAACCCCCGGCTGTTCGCGCGCTACGGCCGCAACGTGGGCGCCGACCTGCCGCTGCGCACCGACTACGTGCACGCGCTCAAGCCCCTGCTCGACCGCTTCGGCAACGAGCCGGATTTCCGCCTGGTCCTGTTCACCCTGGACGAAAGCACCTACGCGCGCGAACTGGCACCGATGGCCGGGCACTACCCCTGCCTGTTCCTGGGGCCGGCGTGGTGGTTCCACGATTCGGTGGAAGGCATGTGGCGCTTCCGCGAACAGACGCTCAGTGCGGCCGGGTTCTACAACACCGTCGGCTTCAACGACGACACCCGCGCGTTCCTCTCGATCCCGGCGCGGCACGATGTCGCGCGACGCGTCGACTGCGCGGTGCTGTCCAGGCTGGTCGCCGAGCACCGCATCGACGAGGACGAGGCGGTGGAGGTCGCGCGCGACCTCGCCTATCGCCTGCCGAAGCAGGCCTACCGGCTGTGATCCGCCAGGTCGCGCCCATGCTTCGCTCCCTGCTGGCCCTGACGGCGCTGGTTGTCCTCACCGCACCCGCGGCGGCCGCGGGACCGTCGCCCCGCAGCTCCGAACGCCTCGACGGCGGGTGGCGTTTCCACCGCGGCGATCCGCCCGGCGTCGACGGCCGGCTGGATTACGACGTGCGCCCCGAGGTCGAACGCAGCGCCGACGGGCGCGTGGCGGACGCGCGACCGGACGAGGCGATCCGCCTGCGGGCGGACCGGCCGGTGCTCAAGCCGTGGATCCTGCCCACCGGCAACCGCTTCATCGCCGATCCCGGACGACGGCACCGGCGGCCCGGCGGGGAGCCGGACGTGGGCGACGTGCCCTTCCTGCACGCGGATTTCGACGACAGCCAGTGGCAGGCGGTGACCCTGCCGCACGACTGGGCAATTGCCGGCCCCTTCATCGCCGAGGGCCCGTATGGCGGCATGGGCCGGCTGCCGAGCTGGGGCGTGGGTTGGTACCGGCGTGCCCTCGACATTCCGGCGAGCGATGCCGGCCGCCGCATCCATCTCGACCTCGACGGCGCGATGTCGTACGCGACGGTCTGGCTCAATGGCCGCCTCGTCGGCGGCTGGCCCTACGGCTACAGCAGCTGGCGCGTGGATCTCACGCCCCACGTCGCGTTCGGCGCGCGCAACCAGCTGGCGATCCGGCTCGACAATCCGCCCGAATCGGCGCGCTGGTATCCGGGCGGCGGGCTGTACCGCGACGTCTGGCTGACCAGGACAGCGCCGGTGCACGTGGCGCAGTGGGGCACCACGGTGACCACGCCGGAGGTATCGGCGGATTCGGCGACCGTGCACCTCGCCGTCGCGGTGGACAACACCACCGATGCGCCGGTGCGGGTGCAGGTGGAGACCGGGTTCTTCGAGCTCGACGACGCCGGTCGCCCGCGCGGGGAGCCCGTGGCCCGAATCCCGCCGATCGGCTTCGACATCGTCGCCGGAGGCAGCACCAAGGCCACCTCGCGCGCGCGCATCGCGCATCCGCGCCTGTGGGGCCCGCCGCCGACCCAGCGGCCCAACCTCTACCTCGCCGTGACCCGCGTGCGCCAGGACGGACGCGAGATCGACCGCTACGAAACCCGCTTCGGCATCCGCGAGGTGCGGTGGGACCCGGATCGCGGCGTCGTCGTCAACGGCGAGCACATCGTGCTCAAGGGCGTGAACCAGCACCACGACCTGGGCGCGCTCGGCGCCGCGTTCAACCTGCGCGCGGCCGAACGACAGCTCGAGATCCTGCGCGGGATGGGGGCCAACGCGATCCGCCTCGCGCACAACCCGCCGGACCCGCAGCTGCTCGAACTGACCGACCGGATGGGCTTCCTGGTGATCGACGAGATCTTCGATTCCTGGGAAAAGAAGAAGACCCCGCTCGACTTCCACCTCGTCTTCCCCGAGTGGCACGAGCCCGACCTGCGCGCGATGCTGCGCCGCGACCGCAACCATCCTTCCGTGATCCTGTGGAGCGTCGGCAACGAGGTCGGCGAGCAGTACGACGGCGAGGCCGGCGCCGCGATCGGCCGGCGGCTGGTGCGGATCGTGCGCGAGGAGGATCCGACGCGCCCGGCGACCGCCTCGATGAACTGGGCCAAGGCCGACATGCCCTTCCCCGCCGCCTTCGACGTGGTCAACCTCAACTACCAGGGCGAGGGCATCCGCCAGGAGCCCGAGTTCGAGGGCACCGAGCGCATCCGCACGCCGCCGTCCTATTCCGCGTTCCGCGAGGCGTTCCCGGACAAGGTGGTCTTCGGCAGCGAGACCGCCTCGGCGTTGAGCACGCGCGGCACCTACCTGTTCCCGGTCACGCCGCTTCAGAGCGCACCGGTGCGCGACCACAACGGCGGCGGCGACTCGCGCAACCTGCTGGTCAGCGCCTACGAACTGCATGCGGTGGACTTCGGCTCCAGCGCCGACAAGGTGTTCGCCGCCCTCGACCGCCACCCTTACGTGGCCGGCGAGTTCGTCTGGAACGGCTTCG
>JAEXTE010000273.1 GCA_023453655.1 Pseudomonadota bacterium | reverse complement strand
GGGGGGGGTGTTTGGGGGGGGGGGGGGGGGCCCCCCCCCCCCCCCGCACGGATATGGCCCTGCGGTGCGCAGCGCGCATCCGTCAGCCGCGGGGCGCTCCAGGTTGAGACGGCAATCGCGGCGCGTGCGGAGGATCCGTTCGCGTCGTCCCATGCGAGTTGATCCATTTCGTCGAGAGGGCATCACATGAGCAAGCGCAACATCCTTCCCTGCACCCTGGCCGTGGCGGTCATCGCCGCCATTGGCGCCACCGGCGCAACCGCCGCCAAGAAGCCGAAGTTCGGCACGGACACGGCCAGCCTGTCGGCCGCCCTCGGCGAGCAGGAAGTCTTCCGCCGTTTCGTGGTGCAGTACCGCGACGGCACGCGCGAGAAGGCGGACCGCAGCGCCGGCGTGGCCACGTTCGGCCGTGCGCTGTCGCGCTCGGGCCTGGCCAAGACCCGCGCGGCCAATGCCAGCCACCTGCGCACGCTCCGCAACGGCCAGCAGCTGATCAAGCTCTCGCGCGGACTCGACCGCGTCGAGGCCGAGGCGCTGGTGCGCCAGCTCCAGGCCGATCCGAACGTGGTCTCGGTGCGCGCCGACCGCCTGCGCCAGATCGCCCGCACCGCCGAGCGCCTGCCCGACGTGCAGCCGGCCTACATCCCCAACGATCCGGATTTCATCGAGTACCAGTGGCACATGCTGGCGCCCGACGGCACCGCGACCTTCGACGGCGGGCCCAACCGCGGCGGTGCCAACGTACCGGCGGCCTCGGACCTGGCCGACGGCACGGGCGTCACCATCGCCGAACTCGATACCGGCATCACCGCGCATCCGGACGTCGACACCTCCTTCGCCGACGCCGGCTACGATTTCATCTCCGACGCCTTCGTGTCCGGTCGCGAGACCGACGACCGCGTGCCGGGAGGCTGGGACCTGGGCGACTGGACCATCGGCTATCCGGGCGCCGAAACCTGCCAGCAGCGCAACAGCTCGTGGCATGGCACCCACGTCGCCAGCACCGCCGGCGCGCAGGCGACCGACAACGGCGTCGGCATGACCGGCATCGCCTACAACGCCAATGTCGTCCCGGTCCGCGTGCTCGGCCACTGCGGCGGCTACGATACCGACATCGCCGACGCGATCGTGTGGGCGGCGGGCGGCGAGGTCGACGGCGTGCCGACCAACCCGAACCCGGCCCATGTCATCAACCTCAGCCTCGGTGGCGCGGGTGCCTGTACCGCCTACGAGGCCGACGCGATCGCGCAGGCCAACGCCCTGGGCGCGGTGGTGGTGGTCGCCGCCGGCAACCAGAACGCGAACACCTCGGGTTACTCGCCGGGCAACTGCCCGGGCGTGATCACGGTCGCCTCGAACGGCGTCACCAGCCGCCGCGCCTACTACTCCAACTACGGCGACGGCATCGAGATCTCCGCGCCGGGCGGCGGCGTGTACGCGAACGACGGCAGCGGCGGCGCGCAGATCTTCGACGGCTTCGTCTGGCAGGCGCGCAACCCGAGCACCACCACGCCGACTCCCCTGGCCGATATCAGCCCGGTCACGGCGTACGGCGGTTCGGCGGGCACCTCGCAGGCCGCGCCGCACGTGGCCGGCGTGGTCGCCCTCATGCAGGGCGCGCGCCTGGATGCCGGCCTGCCGCTGCTGACGCCGACGGAAGTGCTGGACATCCTGCAGGACACCGCGACCGCGTTTACCGTGGCGCCCTCGGCCTCGCAGCCGATCGGCCCCGGCATCGTCAATGCCGCGGCCGCCGTGGCCAAGGCGATCGAGCCGCCGTGCGAGGTCGACTGCGCGCCGGATGCGACTCCGATCGCCAACGGCGTGGCCGTCAGCGGGCTGTCCGGCGGCGCCGGCAGCGAGACGCTCTACAGCCTCACCGTCCCGGCCGGCGCGCGCGGTCCGCTGAGCATCACCACCACCGGCGGCAGCGGTGACGTGAACCTGCTGGTGAGCTTCGAGGAAGAACCCACCGACGCCGATGCGGACTTCCGTTCGGCGCGTCCGGGCAACAACGAGACGGTGCGGATCAACGCACCGCAGGCGGGCACGTACTACATCAAGCTGGTCGGCGCCCGCGCCTACAGCAACGTGCGCCTGCAGGCCCGCCACAACTGAGCGTCCTGCGCCAACAGGAGCCCCGGCCTCGCCGGGGCTCTTTTTTTGGGTGGCCCGGGGTCGCGCGGGCAGCGGCGCCGATCCTGAACCCCGTGCCGGACGGTCGCCTTCGGGCCGGGACGGCGCAGAGGGTGCAAGCTGCTAAAGTCGTGGCCCCCGACGGATGCCGAACGTGAACGCGATCCCCGACCTTCCCGTCAGCGAGTCCGTGGCGCAGGACGCGGAGGACCGCATCGTCGCCGTGCTGCTCGAACGCCAGCAGCTCAAGGAAGTCGACCTCGCGCGCGCGCGCCGCCTGCAGGAGGAAACCGGCGGTGCCCTGTTGCCGCTGCTCTCGCGGCTGGGACTGGTGTCCGAGCGCGACCACGCCGAGGCCTGCGCCAGCGCGCTGGGCCTGCGACTGCTCGGTGCGCGCGACATGCCCGCCGAGCCGCCGGAACTGCCCGATGCGCCGCCGTTGAGCGCGCGCTTCCTGCGCCAGTTCCACCTGTGCCCGATCGGCGAGCAGGGTGGACGGCTGGTGCTGTGGATGGCCGACCCGCAGGACGCTTACGCGCTGGAGGCGGTGCGTCTGGCGACCGGCCGCGACGCCGAGCCCGTGGTCGGCCTGCGTTCGGAGATCGACGACCTGATCGAGCGCTGGCATGGCCAGGGCCGCAGCGCGATGGGCGCGATCGTCGAGACCGCGGACGGCGAGGGCGGTGCCGACATGGACGACGTCGAGCACCTGCGAGACCTCGCCAGCGAAGCGCCGGTGATCCGGCTGGTCAATCTCGTCATCCAGCGCGCGGTCGAGCTGCGCGCCTCGGACATCCACATCGAACCGTTCGAGAACCGGCTCAAGGTGCGCTATCGCATCGACGGCGTGCTGGAGGAGGGAGAGAGCCCGCCGGCCAACCTCACCGCGGCGGTGATCAGCCGCATCAAGATCATGGCCAGGCTCAACATCGCCGAGCGCCGGCTGCCGCAGGACGGGCGCATCATGCTGCGCGTGCAGGGCAAGGAACTCGACCTGCGCGTCAGCACGGTGCCGACCGCGCACGGCGAAAGCGTAGTGATGCGCCTGCTCGACCGCGGCACGGTGGTGTTCGACTTCGAGCGGCTGGGCTTCACCGGCGATTTCCTGCCGCAGTTCCAGCGCGTGCTTGAGCAGCCGCACGGCATCCTGCTGGTCACCGGGCCCACCGGCTCGGGCAAGACCACCACGCTCTACACCGCGCTCTCCAAGCTCAACACGCCCGACGTCAAGATCATCACCGTCGAGGACCCGGTCGAATACCAGATCGAGGGCATCAACCAGATCCAGGCGCGGCCGCAGATCGGCCTGGATTTCGCCAACGCCCTGCGCAGCATCGTGCGCCAGGACCCGGACATCATCATGATCGGCGAGATGCGCGACCTCGAGACCGCGCGCATCGCGATCCAGTCCGCGCTCACCGGCCACCTGGTGCTGAGCACGCTGCACACCAACAACGCCGCGGGCGGCATCACCCGCATGCTCGACATGGGCGTGGAGGACTACCTGCTGACCTCGACGGTCAACGGCATCCTCGCCCAGCGCCTGGTGCGCCGGCTCGAGCCCACCCATGCGGAGAAGTACCCGGCCTCGCCGGAGGAGATCGAGAAGTTCGGCCTGCGCCGCTTCCAGCCCGAAGGCGAGATCTTCCTGTACCGCCCGCGTGGCTCGTCCATCGCCCCGACCGGCTACCTCGGCCGCACCACGATCGTCGAATTCCTGGTGATGAACGACGAGCTGCGGCGCGCGGTGATGCGCCACGCCGGCATGGGCGAGATCGAACAGCTCGCGCGCCAGAACGGGATGCGCACCATGTACGAGGATGGCCTCGCCAAGGCCCTGGCCGGCGTGACCACGATCGAGGAAGTGCTGCGGGTGACGGAGGAGGCATGAGCCAGTCCGCGCCGCAGCAGCCGGTCGCGCGGTGGCGCGATGGAACCGCGCCCGCCGTCGCCGACCGCGGAGGCCACGCCCGCTGATGGCGCTGTACCGCTACAAGGCGCTCAATACCCGCGGCGAGACGCTGGAAGGCCAGATGGAGGCGGCCAGCGATGCCGAGGTGGCGCTGCGCCTGCGGGAGCAGGGCCACCTGCCGGTCGAGGCGCGGCTGGCCAGCGAAGGGGGCGGCGGGTCCTGGCGCGCCCTGCTGCGGTCCAAGCCCTTCGCCGGGCAGCGGCTGGTGCAGTTCACCCAGCAACTGGCGACCCTGCTCGGTGCCGGGCAGCCGCTGGATCGTGCGCTGACCATCCTGCTGGAGCTGCCGGAAGAGCCCGCGGCCAAGCGCACGGTCTCGGAGGTCCGCGACGCGGTGCGCGGCGGCAGCACGCTGTCCGGCGCGCTGGAGCGCCAGCCCGGCCCGTTCTCGCGGCTGTACATCAACATGGTGCGCGCCGGCGAAGCAGGCGGAAGCCTGGAGGAAACGCTGCAGCGACTGGCGGACTACCTCGAGCGCAGCCGCCTGCTGCGCGGGCGCGTGGTCAATGCGCTGATCTATCCGGTGATCCTGCTGGTGATGGTCGGCCTGTCGATGATGTTCCTGCTCGGCTACGTGGTGCCGCAGTTCGCGGCGATGTACGAAAGCCTGGACGCGCCGCTGCCGCTGTTCACGAAGATCGTGCTGGCGCTGGGCATGTTCGTGCGCGACTGGTGGATCGTGCTGGTCGCGGTGCCGGCGCTGGCGCTGTGGTGGCTGGACCGGCGACTGCGCAATCCCGCCTTCCGCGCGCGCTTCGATGCCTGGATACTGAGGCAGAAGCTCGTGGGCCCGATGCTGGCGCGGCTGGAGACCGCCCGCCTGGCGCGGACCCTCGGCACCCTGCTGCGCAACGGCGTGCCGTTGATGTCCGCGCTCGGGATCGGCCGCACCGTGGTCGGGAACCGGGTGCTGGCGGCCGATGTCGAAGCTGCGGCGGAGGATGTGAAGAACGGCGTCGGCCAGTCGGCCGCGCTGGGCAAGGGCCGGCGTTTTCCGCGCCTGGCGCTGCAGATGGTGCAGGTAGGCGAGGAGTCGGGCGCGCTGGACGCCATGCTGCTCAAGACCGCCGACACCTTCGAGCAGGAAACAGGCCAGGCGCTGGACCGCATGCTGGCCGCGCTGGTGCCGGCGGTGACGATGGTGCTGGCGCTGGTGGTGATGGCGGTGATCCTGGCCGTGCTGGTGCCGGTCTACGACCTCACCAGCGTGATCGGATAAGACCGCAACCGGTCGTGGGCCGCAGAATTCGGCAAGACTCGAGGAGAAGGACATGCTGGGACATCGACGTTTTCAGGCGCGCGGCGCGGTGTGGTGCGGGGTGGGCGAGGGCGCGAGCCCTGCCGGCGCGGCGGCGTCCCGTTCATCGCGGCGGGCCGGCCTGGCGCGCGGGCGATTCGCTGGCGTCGGCCGTGGCGACGGCGCTACTGGCGGGGCGTCGTCCGGTTCGTCGCAGCGCGGTTTCAGCCTGATCGAGATCATCCTCGTGGTGGTGCTGATCGGCGGCATCGTCGCGTTCGCGGCCACGCGCATCCTCGGCGGCGGCGATCGCGCGCGCGTCAACCTCGCGCGTGCGCAGGTGCAGACGATCGCCGACAAGGTGAGCCAGTTCGAGATGGATACCGGCACGCTGCCGGCGTCGCTGGACCAGCTGGTCACCCAGCCCGGCGACGCGGTCGGCTGGCTGGGGCCGTACGCCAAGGCCGCCGAACTGCGCGATCCCTGGAACACCCCGCTCGAGTACCGTGCGCCGGGCGACGGCCGTCCCTACGACATCGTCAGCTACGGCGCCGACCGCAAGCCCGGCGGCGACAGCGTCGATGCGGACATCCGCAACGACTGAGCCGGGGCAGCGGCCGCGACGGTGAGCGGGTCGATGCCGCGCGAGGCGCGCAGCGCTGCGCCGCAGCGCGGCATGACCCTGCTCGAAATCCTGCTGGTGATGGCGTTGATCGGCGCCACCGGCGTGCTGGCCGCGGGCGTGCTCACCGGCGGGTTCGACCGCATGGAGTTGCGCTCCACCGCGCGCGAGGTGGCCGCGCAGCTGCGCTTCGCGCGCACGCGCGCCATCGCCACGGGCACCACGCAGCGCTTCACCATCGATCCGGCCGCGCGTGCCTGGCAGGGCGCCGAAGGCAATGCCGGCGAGATCGGGCGCTCGCTCGACGTGCAGTTCACCGGTGCCCGCGAAGTGCAGCCGGACGAAGGCGTGGGTGCGATCGTGTTTTTCCCCGACGGTGCCTCGACCGGAGGCCGGGTACAGCTGCGCATGCGCGATGCGGCCTGGAACATCGACGTGGCCTGGCTGACCGGCGAAGTCTCGCTGCGTCGCGGCGAGGTGCAGCGATGAGTCTGCACAGCCGTGGGCGGGGGCGCGGCCCGGGAGGGCCCCGGGCTGACCAGCGCGGCTATTCGCTGCTGGAGATCATCGTTGCATTCGCGGTGCTCGGGCTCGCCCTGAGCCTGCTGCTGGGCACGCTCTCGGGTGGTACGCGCCAGGTACGCTGGGCCGCCGACAGCGGGCGTGCCGTGCTGCATGCGCAATCGCTGCTCGACGAGGTGGGCGTCGGCGAAGTGCTGGTCCCGGGGCGCCGGGATGGCGAGTTCGAGGGCGGTCGCTATCGCTGGGTGCTGGACGTGGCGCCCTACGTCGATCGCGAGCGTCCGCCCGGACAGCCGGCCGACCCCTATGCGCCGCAGCTGCTGCAGCTGCGCCTGGTGGTGAGCTGGGGCGAAGGCGGCCCGCGCGAGCGCCTGCAGGTCGATACCCTGCGCCTGGTGCAGCCCGATCCCTCGGGGCTGTCGGGATGAGGGGGGCGGGCTGCGGAGTCCTGCGGTGGGCTGTTCGGGCCGCCGGGATCTTCGACTCCGTGCGTGGCGGATCGCATGGGGCGGGTTCTGGTCGTGGGCGATTCAGCCGCGTCGGCCGTGGCGACGGCATTACTCCCGTTGCGGCGGGAGTTCGCCCGCGGCGGGGCGATAGTCTCGCTGGCAGCAAGGCGGTGGGATACGCGCGGAGGGATGGCCATGGCGGCGGGCGATTCATTGGTGCCGGCGGTGGCGACGGCCTCACTTCCGTTGCGGCGGAAGTCCGCTCGCGGCGCGGCGACGGCCTCACTATCGACAGGGCGGTCGGATATTCGCAGCGGCAATGCCGTCGCGGCGGGCTATTCACTGATGTCAGCCGTGGCGAGGGCCTCACTATCGACAAGGCGGTTGGATATTCGCAGCGCGGCTTCACCCTGATCGAGATACTGCTGGCCACCACCCTGCTGGCGCTCGGCCTCGCGCTCGCCTTCGCCACCCTGCGCGCGTCCACCGCGACGGTGGAGCGGGGCGAGGCGATCGCCGCACGCAGCGAACG
>JAEXTE010000249.1 GCA_023453655.1 Pseudomonadota bacterium | reverse complement strand
GCGATGCAGGTAGGAGCGGAAGTCCCCCGCCGCGGCCTGCCGCCGCATGGCCGCCACCACGCGGTCGCCGACCACGAAGCAGCGCAGGTCCGCTCCCTCGGCCTCGGCGACGAACTCCTGGACCAGGAAGTTGGCGTAGAGCCCGCGCAGGGCCTCCACCACGCCGCGCGAGGCCGACAGCTTCTCGGTCAGCATCACGCCCGCCCCCTGGGTGCCCTCGTTGAGCTTGACCACGTGCGGCGGCGGCCCCAGCAGGGCCAGCAGGTCGGAGGTGTCGTCGGGGTTGTCGCCGAACACGGTCGTCGGCAGGCCGATGCCCTGCGCCGCCAGCAGCTGGTGGCAGGCGAGCTTGTCGCGCGCGCGCGCGATCGCCGCGGCGGGATTGGGCGTGTGGCTGCCCATCAGCTCGAACTGGCGCAGCACCGCGCAGCCGTAGCGGGTGATCGAGGCGCCGATGCGCGGGATCACCGCGCCGTAGCCGTCGATGGCGCGGCCCTTGTAGCGCATCGCGAATCCGTCGTCGCCGATGCGCATGTAGCAGCGCAGCGGATCGAGCACCCGCACCGTGTGACCCGCCGCGCGCGCGGCCTCCACCAGCCGGCGCGTCGAGTACAGCTTGCCGTTGCGGGAGAGGATCGCGAGCTTCATCGGCGGCCTGCGAAGCGAAAAACGGCGGCACCACCGTATCGATGATGCCGCCGCCTGGATTGGAGCGGGTGATGGGAATCGAACCCACGCTAGCAGCTTGGGAAGCTGCAGTTCTACCATTGAACTACACCCGCGTGCGGCACCAGTCTATGCCCGCCGCACGCGGGCTGCAACGCGCGCGCCGGCCTCGCCGGCACCCGCGGCCCGCCGTCAGAAGCCGCCGCCGACCGTCGCGAACGCGGTGGTCTGCTTGCCGCCCTTCTCGCCCGCGTTCAGGCTCACGCCCAGGTTGGCATCCAGCCCGAACAGCGAGGTGCGCGCACCCAGCGTGAGCCGGGCGTAGGTGTCGTCGTAGGACAGCCCCGGCACCGCGTAGTCCATGCCGGTGCTGAGCGAGCGGGCGAAGGCCTCGGCCGCCGGATCCTCGAACTCGCGGTCGAGCGTCAGCCGCGCGTACGGTGCCAGCTGCGAGTGGATGGCGTAGCTGGCCTGCCAGCCGACGATGCCGATCAGCGAGTCGTAGGACTGGTCGGGGAAGGCCAGCGCGCTCGACGAGGCCGCATCGCCTTCCGCGAAACCGTCCACGTCGATGCGCTGCGCCACCAGGCCCAGCACCGGCCCGTGGCGGAGCGCGCCCTCGCCCAGGTCCCAGCCGGCGTGAAGCGCCGCGGCGACGTTGCTGCCGTCGGCCGAACCGCGGTGGACGCGCAGCACCGGCCCGACCGGCACCTGGCGGTCGATGTCGAAGTCCAGGCGGGTATAGCTCAGCTGCGCGTTGACCCAGGCGCCACCGTCCGCGTGCCAGCCGACGAACCCGCCCAGGGTGGCCTCGTCCTGGTCCCATTCGCCGCGGCGCTGTCCCCAGTCGTTGGCCTGTCGCCCGTAACCGGCGAACCCGCCGTAGCTGAGGTTGCCGCGGGTCCAAGCCAGGCCGGCGGTCAGCGCGGGTCCGGCGCCGTCGTAGCTGTCGCCGTGGCCGTAGCGCTGGAAGTCGCCGCGCAGGTCAACCCACCAGCTGCGACCGTCCTGCTGCGGCGCCACCGACAGCTGCGCACCCACCCGCTCGGCGCGGCCGCGCCCGGTCATCGCCGCCGAATGCGGCAGCACGGCGATCTGGCGCGGACCTTCGATCATCGCCACGGCGAGATCGGCGATCCCGCGATGCGCGGCCGAGGACGGATGCACGCCGTCGGCGAACAGGTAGGTCGAATCCGCGCCGGGCGCCGCGTACGTGGCCGGGCTGCAGGTGATCGACTGCGAGACGATCTGGGGCTGGCAGGCGGTCCCGGTGACGTTGGTGTATCCGTACTGCGCGGGCGCGGCGACCACTTCGCGCAGGAAGGTGAAGGTATCCAACGGAATCACGCGCAGGCCATTGGCCTGCAGCCCGCCGTACAGCGCGTTGTTGTAGGCGCTGGCGATCGCCGTGCCCTGGGCTGCCGCGGCGGGACCCTGCGCCAGGAAGGTGGGAGTCAGGCCGATGTCGGGGATGTTGGGCACCAGCACGTAACGCGCGCCGGCGGCCTGGAGGGCGCCGACAATGCCGACCTGCGCGGTCACGGCGCCCCCGATGATCTGCTGGGCCTGGCCCGGGTTCCCGGCGATCGAGAACAGGTCGTTGGGGCCGCCCCACACGGTGTACAGCGCATCCGGATCGGCCCGGCCGCCACTGGCCGACAGGTAGGCCGCGGCCTGGGTGGCAAGCGACGGGGTCAGCCCGAACGGCGGACCGACCCGGTCGGTCGCGACCATCGCGCCGCCCGCGGCGTAGTTGTCGCCGCTCTGGCCGTTTCCGTTGGGCGCGGCATTGGTGCCGTAATGCAGGGCCAGCCATTCGGCCCACACCAGGCCCGGATTGGTGGTGAAGCGCCCGAGGATGGCGGCCTGCGGGTTCTGCTGCACCAGCAGCGGACGGAAGTAGCCGGCGTCGGTCAGGCTGTCGCCGAAGAAGACGGTGCGGGAGAAGGTGTCGGCGGCCAGCGCGGGCGCGGTGGCCAGCGCCAGGGCGGCGGCCAGTGCCGCGAAGGCGGGGGTGGAACGTGACTTGGAACGGGGCATGCAGCGACTCCGGGCTCGAGGACGACGGCGGCCCCAATACGGGGCCGCACGGAAACAAGTGTCCGCGATGCCGGCGACGCGCTCACGCCGCACTGCGGCAAGCCGCGTGCGCCGCCGCGCCGGGCGGGCGACAATCGGACCATGGACATCGAACTCAACGGCGACGCCCTGACCGTCGCCGACACCACCACCGTGCATTCCCTGCTCGAACAGCAGGGCCTCGCCGGCCGCCGTGTCGCGGTCGAGGTCAACGGCACTATCGTGCCCCGCAGCCGTCACGCCGAGCACCTGCTCCGCGAAGGCGACCGCGTCGAAATCGTCCACGCGCTCGGAGGGGGGTGACCCGGCACGCATGCGATCCACGGGGTCGCGTGCCGGCGGGCGCCCGCACGCGGATGCGTGGGCCGCGACTCGGAGCAACGCCGTCGCGCCATGGACGGCGCAACGGACGCTTCCGAAGCAGCGTCCCGATCTCCCTGTCGGCGTCGGCTGCGTTCGCGAAGACACGCGCAAGATGTGCAGACCGGTCCGCCTCATGGACGGCGCATCGATCCTGTCCAGAGCAACGGCCGACGGCTTGTCGCCTGCGCCTCCGGGCGATCGCTGTGCCGCCTAGCGCCCGGGCACGCGAACGCGCCGCGTGAATCCGCCACCGATTTGAATCCCCGCTGCCCGCCGGCCCCGATCGCACCCGCACCGCCGCCGCCTTTGCGCGATAATCCGGCGATGACCACGCAGCCCACCTCCGAAGATACGCTCGTCATCGCCGGCAAGACCTACCGCTCCCGACTGCTCACCGGCACCGGCAAGTTCAAGGACCTCGACGAGACCCGCCGCGCCACCGAGGCCGCCGGCGCCGAGATCGTCACCGTCGCGATCCGCCGCACCAACATCGGCCAGGACCCCAACGAGCCCAACCTGCTCGACGTCCTGCCGCCCGACCGTTACACCATCCTGCCCAACACCGCCGGCTGCTACACCGCCGAGGACGCGGTGCGCACCTGCCGCCTGGCGCGCGAACTGCTCGACGGCCACAACCTCACCAAGCTCGAGGTGCTGGGCGACCAGAAGACGCTGTA
>JAEXTE010000234.1 GCA_023453655.1 Pseudomonadota bacterium | reverse complement strand
GTCCACACCTGCCCGGTGCCGCGCCCGCGCCGTCCGCGGCGGCCGGCAGCCGGCGCGACAGGCGGGCGTCACGCCTTCGCGGGTAAAATGGCGCCATGTCCGCACAACCCCAGATCCCGCCGCCCTGCCACGCCGAACCGGCGGAACCCGCCTTCGGGCCGCAGGCGCGCCGGTCCACGCGCCAGGTGCGCATCGGCGGGGTCGCGGTGGGCGGCGACGCGCCGGTGGTGGTGCAGTCGATGACCAACACCGACACCGCCGATGTCGCGACCACCACGCGCCAGGTGGCCGAACTGTGGCGCGCGGGTTCGGAACTGGTGCGGGTCACGGTCAACACGCCCGAGGCCGCCGCCGCGGTGCCGCGCATCGTCGAACGCCTGGCGATGCAGGGCGTCGAGGTGCCGATCATCGGCGACTTCCACTACAACGGCCACCAGCTGCTCGAGCGCGAACCGGCGTGCGCCGAGGCGCTGGCGAAATACCGCATCAATCCCGGCAACGTCGGCTTCGGCAAGAAGCGCGACACCCAGTTCGCGCAGCTGGTCGAGTTCGCGATCCGCTACGGCAAGCCGGTGCGCATCGGCGCCAACTGGGGTTCGCTCGACCAGGCGCTGGCCGCGACCCTGATGGACGAGAACGCGCGACGCGCCGATCCCTGGGACGCCGGGCGCGTGCTGCGCGAGGCGCTGATCCGCTCGGCGCTCGACTCGGCCGAACGCGCGGTCGAGCTCGGCCTGGCGCGCGAGCGGATCGTGCTCAGCGCCAAGGTCAGCGGCGTGCAGGAACTGGTCGCGGTGTACCGCGACCTCGCGCGCCGCAGCGATTTCGCCCTGCACCTGGGCCTGACCGAGGCGGGCATCGGCAGCAAGGGCATCGTCGCCTCCAGCGCCGCGCTGGGCGTGCTGCTGCAGGAAGGCATCGGCGACACGATCCGCATCTCGCTCACCCCGGAGCCGGGCGCGCCGCGCACCAACGAGGTCGTGGTGGCGCAGGAGCTGCTGCAGACCATGGGCCTGCGTGCGTTCACCCCGATGGTCACCGCCTGCCCGGGCTGCGGCCGCACCACGTCCGAGTTCTTCCAGGAACTGGCCAAGGTGGTACAGGAGCACGTGCGCGGGAAGATGCCGGAGTGGAAGATCACCCACCCCGGCGCGGAGAACATGACCCTGGCGGTGATGGGCTGCGTGGTCAACGGCCCGGGCGAATCGCGCCACGCCAACATCGGCATCTCGCTGCCGGGCACCGGCGAGGCGCCGTCGGCGCCGGTATTCATCGACGGCCAGAAGGCCGTGACCCTGCGCGGCGAGAACATCGCGCACGAGTTCGTGGCCCTGGTGGACGATTACGTCGACCGCACCTGGGGCCGCGGCGCGGATGCCTGAGTCCGGCTGGGGCCGGGACGCCGCGACCGCCTGCAGCGGTTTCCTGCGCCGTCACGGGCTGCGCCTGGCGCTGCTGTTCGGCGGCATGCTGCTGCCGCTTTGGGGCTTCCTGGAACTGGCCGACGAGGTCCACGAGGCCGAGGCGATTCCCTTCGACGAGCCGCTGCTGCGGTACGCGCAGTCGCTGGCGGGCGAGCGCCTCGACCGGGTGTTCCTGTTCTTCTCCCGGATCGGTTACGAATGGGGCGTGGTGCCGGTCGACATCGGCCTGGTGCTGGTGCTGCTGGCGCTGCGGCGATGGCGGCAGGGCCTGTTCGCGGCGGTGGCGACGGGCGGCTCGGCGCTGCTGAACCTCGCCACCAAGCGGCTGTTTTCGCGCGAGCGGCCGGCGCTGTGGGACTCGCTCGCCCCGGAAACCACCTACAGCTTTCCCAGCGGCCACGCGATGGGTTCGATGACCCTGGCCCTGGTGCTGGTACTGCTGGCCTGGCCCACGCGGCTGCGCTGGTGGGTGGTGGCGGCGATGCTGGTGTTCGTGCCGATGGTGGGCATGTCGCGCGTGTACCTCGGCGTGCATTACCCCTCGGACATCCTCGCCGGCTGGGCCGCGGCCGCGCTCTGGACGGTGGGGGCCTACCTGCTGCTGCGGCGCGGCGAGGGCGTGGGCCCGGGCCTGCGCTGAGTCTCCGCCGGCGTGGCCGGCAAGCTCGACTTGCGCCGCGCCGCCACAGGCGTAGAGTGCGGAACGCTGGGCACAGGGATGCGCAATCGGACAGGGGCGGTTGCGGCGGGGTCACCGGAAGTCCGGAACTCCGGCGCGCACGCGCCCCTGCGTTCTTCGCAAATGCTTCGGCGGTGGTCCGGGGGGTTCTGCGGGCCGGCCGTCGATTTTCCGCGGAGTATCGACGATTCCGGAGGTGGGCATGGACAGCAGGGCGCGATGGGGGCTGGTCGCAGGATTGTGCGTGGCCGGCGGGGCAGTGCTGGCGGCGGTCGCGGCGGGCGGTGGCGGCAGTGCGGCGGGAACCTGGCTGGCAGGCGTGCAGGCGCAGGGCGCGGCGGCGCCGACGGTAGTCGCTTCGGCGGCGGTGCGCGGCAGCGGCGCGACGGCGAGCAGTGCCGAAGACGGCAATGCGCGCGGGCGCTACATCGTGGTGTTCCGCGAACCGGCGGTCGCCGCATACCGGGGCGGCATCGCCGGGATCGAGGCCGCGCCGATGCGGCGCAGCAAGGCCGGCGGACCGCAGCGACCCGACATGCGCAGCGCCCAGGCGCGCGAGTACGCGCGCTACCTCGAGGGCCGGCAGCAGCAGGCCGAACGCGACATGGCGCGCGCCATCGGGCGCCAGCCGCAGGTCTCCCAGCGCTTCCAGCACGCACTCAACGGCGTGGTCGCCGAACTCGGCGCGGCCGAGGCCGAGCGCGTGCGCGCGTTGCCGGAGGTCGTGCTGGTCGACGAGTACCGCGAATACGCGCTCGCCACCGACGTGGGCCCGGGCCTGATCGGCGCGCCGGCGGTATGGGACGGCAGCGCCGGCGGCGGCACCGGCCACAGGGGCGAGGGCATCGTGTTCGGCATCCTCGACTCGGGCATCAACTTCGGCAGCCCCTCGTTCGCCGCGGTCGATCCCATCGACGGCTATGCCCACGTCAACCCGCTGGGATCGGGCAACTTCCTCGGAACCTGCGCACCCGGCGGCATCGACGCGGGCCGCTGCAACGACAAGCTGATCGGCGGCTACGACTTCGTCTGCGCCGCGCCCGGCAACACCTGCGGCGCAGCCAACATCCGCGAGGAACCCGGCTTCGGCGACACCAACGGCCACGGCAGCCATGTCGCCTCGACGGCGGCCGGCAACCATCGCGATGCCGAACTGCTGGGCAACGTGAGCCGCATCTCCGGCGTCGCACCGCGCGCGAACATCGTCGCCTTCGACATCTGCTACACCAACACCGCCACCGGCCAGGGCCTGTGCCCCAATACCTCGGCGGTGGCGGCCGTGAACCAGGCCATCGCCGACGGCGTGGTCGACGTCATCAACTACTCGATCGGCGGCGGCGCCTCGCCCTGGAGCGAGGCGGTCTCGCTGGCCTTCCTCAACGCGGTCGAGGCCGGCATCTACATCGCCGCGTCGGCCGGCAACAGCGGCCCGGGCCCGAACACGCTCGGCCATGTCGAGCCCTGGGTGTCCTCGACCGCCGCGGCCCAGCACGGGCGCGGCGACTTCGTGGTGGTGCTGCAGGTGACCGGCCCGCAGCCGGTGCCGGCGGCGCTGCAGTCGATCGAGATGAATCCGGGCGGCAGCGGCGTGAGCCAGGATGCCGCGATTCCCGGCGATACCCCCCTGGTGGTGAGCCCCGGCATCGATTCGGTCGACGACGCCTGCAATCCCTATCCGGCGGGCAGCCTCGCCGGTGCGATCGCGGTCGTGCGCCGCGGCAGCTGCTCGTTCTCGATCAAGGTCGACAACGCCGCGGCCGCCGGCGCGGTGGCGGTCGTGATCGCCAACAACGCGGCGGGCGGGATCATCCCGTCGGTGCCCGGCACCACCATCCCGGCCTTCGGCATCCTGCAGGAAGACGGCAACGCGCTGCGCGATTTCGCGGCCGCCAACGAGGCGGTCACCGCGGGCATCCCGTATCCGGCCATCATCCTGGAGAACCAGCCGGACGTGCTGGCCGCCTTCAGTTCGCGCGGGCCGGCCGGCACCTACGACCTGCTCAAGCCGGACGTGACCGCCCCGGGCGTGCGCATCCTCGCCGCCGTTTCGGGCACCACCATTACCGGCGCCGAGAACGACGTGGCGCTGTACAACGGCACCTCGATGGCCTCGCCGCACCAGGCCGGCGCCGCGGGCCTCGTGCGCCAGGTGCGTCCGGGCTGGACACCGCCGGAGATCAAGTCCGCGCTGGCGATGACCGCCGACCGCACCGTGCTGCTGGAGGACGGCGTCACCCCGGCCAATCCGCACGCGGGCGGTTCGGGCCGGATCCGGGTGGACCGTGCGGTCGCGGCGGGCCTGGTGCTGCCGGAGACGGCGGACAACTACGCCGCGGCCAATCCCGCCACCGGTGGCGATCCGGCCACCCTCAACCAGCCCAACATGATCCGTCGCAGCTGCGCGCCGCAATGCGCGTTCGTGCGCACGTTCCGCAACACCCTGGGCGTCGCGCAGGGCTACCGCACGCGCATCGACGGCCTGCCCGGGCGCGTCACCCCGGCCAGCGTCAAGGTGCCGGCAGGCGGAACGGTCTCGGTGCGGGTGGTGGTGGACGGCACCGCGCTGCCGGCCGACGGCAGCTGGAATTTCGGCGAGCTGGTGCTGACCCCGGTCGGCGGCGGCAGCGCGCCGCCGCCGGAGCTGCACCTGCCGATCGCGGTGGTGGTGCCGCCGCCGGTGATCCAGCTCCCCGACCTGGTCTCCGCAGCCCTGCAGTCGGGGCGCAGCGGCCGCGCCAGCACCACGGTGGGCAACGCCGGCGGCTCGCCGCTGCACTACAGCTTCGACAACAGCGGCACCGCGCTGGCGGCGGTCGCCAACACGCTGGGACAGAACTCGACCACGGGCTATCGCGCCACCCGCTACGCGGATCCGGCGGTAGCCGGCTTCGCCGCGCAGTTCTCCGCCGACGACTTCATCCTGTCGGCGCAGACCCGGATCGTGTCGCTGCGCGCCGAGGGTTTCGTGGTGAGCGGCTCGGCGTTGGCCGCGGTCTCGCCCACGCTGACCTGGGCGATCTACCCGGATGCCGGTGGGGTGCCGGCAGGCGATCCGGTGCGCTCGCCGGGGGCGGCGGTGTGGAGCCATACCGCGCCGGTTGCCGGCCCCGGCGTGGACACCGCCGGTGCGGCGATCACGCTCGACCTCGCGGCCGCGGGCGTCGCCGCCGACCTGGCGCCGGGCCGCTACTGGCTGGTGGTGCACACCGGCTCGACCTTCGCCAACCGCTGGGCCTGGTACGCCTCGGCCTCGCTGGGCGATGGCGGGTTCGCCGGTCTCAATATCAGTACGGCCGGCGCCGGCGCCTGGGCGGCGAACAATGCCGCGCCGGGCCTGGCGATGCGGGTGGTGGGCGAGGTCGCCTGCGGCGCGCCCTGGATCGGCGCGGTCGCGCCGCCGATGGGTACGCTGGCGCCGGGGGCGTCGCGCGCCTCGACCATCCAGCTCAGCGCGGCGGGCCTGCCGGCCGGGGTGCGCGAGGCGTTCTATTGCGTCTCCAGCAACGATCCGGCCACGCCCAAGCGGGCGGGCACGATCCGGCTGACGGTCACGCCGTAGGATCGGACGCGAGGCAGTGATGCGAAGGGCCGGGCAGCCGGCCCTTCTTTTTCGCCGTGGAGCGAGGATTCCGCGGCAGCGGCGCGACGCGGCGCGACTGCTCAGGCGGTGGCGTGCACGCGGTTGCGGCCGGCGTGCTTGGCCCGGTACAGCGCGGCATCGGCCGCGGCGAGCAGCTGCGACCGGTTGAGGACCGGAGCCTGCAGCGGCGCCACGCCGACGCTCACCGTGATCTGCCGCGGCACGCCGCCCGGCGAGAAGATGGTGGCCGCGATCGCCTCGCGCAGGCGCTCGGCAAACGCGACCGCGCCCTCGGTGCCGCCCTCGGGCAGCAGCACGGCGAATTCCTCGCCGCCGATGCGGGCGGCGATGTCGTCGCCGCGCACGTGCTGGCACAGCACGCCGGCGATGCGGCGCAGCACCTCGTCGCCGGCGATGTGGCCGTAGGTGTCGTTGACCGGCTTGAACAGGTCGACGTCGAGGATGCACAGCGCCAGTTCCCGGCCGTGGCGAAGGGCGCGTGCGATCTCGCGGTCCAGCACCTCCATGAAGTGGCGGCGGTTGTACAGCCCGGTCAGCGCGTCGAGCGTGGCGAGCTGGTAGATCTCTTCGTGATAGCGCGCCTCGACGCTGGTCTGGCCGATGAACTTGAGCAGGCTCTCGCCGACCAGGATGTGGTCGCCGTCGGCCAGCGTGGCCTCCTCCACCGGCAGGTCGTTGACCCGGGTGGGGTTGGTGGCGCCGAGGTCGCGGATGCGGAAGGTCTCGCCGTCCAGCCAGATGCGGCAGTGTTCGCGCGACACGCTCTTGTGGGCGATCACCAGGTCCGCTTCCTGGGAGCGGCCGACCAGCACCGGCGTTTCGCCCACGTCCACGCGCGCGCCCAGCGCCTCGCCCAGGATCACCACCAGGCAGGCCGGCCGCGGAAGCGGGCGGTCGGGACCGGTGCTGAGCAGGGTGCGCTGGGTGGTGTGGGCCGGGTCGTCGTGGCTGGACATGGCGGCGCGGTCGGAGGGCCGGGAAGTGTACCCGGCCCCGGGGCCATGGGGCTTTCCGCTACCATGGCGCCATTGGCCGACGGGGGGCGGCATGATCCATCCGGACGACCACGATCCCGATCGTACCCAGCTGCTGGCCGCGGACGAGGCGCCCGCGCGCGAGGGTGACCTGCCGCGCGGCACGCGCCTGGGCCGCTATCGCATCGACGCGCTGCTCGGCCGCGGGGGCATGGGCGAGGTGTACCGCGCCGAACAGCTCGAGCCCGTGCGCCGCACCGTCGCGCTCAAGCTGCTGCGCGGCCAGGCCCTCGATGCGCGGCGCAAGGCGCATTTCGAGATCGAGCGGCAGGTCCTGGCGCAGATGCGGCATCCGGCGATCGCGCAGATCCACGACGCCGACACCACCGCCGACGGCCATCCGTTCTTCGCGATGGAGTACATCGACGGCCAGCCGCTCACCGTTTTCTGCGAGTCGCGCGGGCTGCCGCTGGACGAGCGCCTGCGCCTGTTCATCGAGATCTGCGAGGGCGTGCAGCACGCGCACCAGAAGGGCGTGATCCATCGCGACCTCAAGCCCGGCAACCTGCTGGTCGACGACACCGACGGCCGGCCGCGTCCGAGGATCATCGATTTCGGCATCGCCACCGCCGCCGAGCGCGCCGGCACCCGCGAGATCGCCGGCACGCCGGACTACATGAGTCCGGAGCAGGCCGACGGCGACCAGGCCCTGCTCGACACGCGCAGCGACGTGTATTCGCTGGGGGTGGTGCTGAGCGAACTGCTGACCGGGCAGCGCCCGCTGGCGCGCGGCGAGACCCACACCGCCCACGGCCAGACCCTGCGCCTGCCGTCCGCGCAGCTGCGCACGCTCGCGCCGGGAGAAGCCGAGCGGCTGGCCCGCGCGCAGGGCAAGCGGCTGCCGTCCCTGCGCCGGGTGCTGCGCAGCGAGCTGGACTGGGTGGTCGCGCGCGCCATGCAGCACGATCGCAACCAGCGCTATCCGACGGCCGCCGCGCTGGCCGAGGACCTGCGCTGTTTCCTCGCCGGCCGGCCGCTGCTGGCGGTGCCGTCCTCGCGCCGCTATGTCTGGCGGAAATTCGCCTCGCGTCACCGGGCCGGCATCGCCGCCGCCGCGGTGGCGCTGTGCGCCCTGCTGGGCGGACTGGGGCTGTCGCTGCATGGACTGATGCAGGCGCGCGCCCAGCGCGCACTGGCCGAGCAGCGCAGCGGGCAGCTCGAACGCGTCGCCGCGTTCCAGCAGTCGCTGCTCGAGGAGATCGACGTCGAAGGCATGGGCGTGCGGCTCGGGCAGGAGTTCCGCCAGCAGGTGGCGCGCAACGCGCCGCAGCTCGAAGGCCCGGCCGAACAGGTGCTGGCCAAGGTGAGCATGGCCGACCTGGCGCGTTCGCTGATGGAAACCAGCGTGCTGGCCCGCGCCGAGCAGGCGATCGAGCGCGACTTCGCCGACCAGCCGGCGCTGGCCGCCGACCTGCGCGAAGCCTCCGGCCGCGTGCACGAGGCGCTGGGGCTGTATGCCGGCGCCGAGCGCGCCCAGGCCGCGGTCGTGGACTGGCGGGTCTCCGCGCTGGGTCCTCGCGATCCGGCCACCCTGCGCGCGCGCCGCGCGCGCGCCGAAGCCTTGCGCCAGCTGTCGCGCTACGACCAGTCGCGGGCGGAGCTGGAGGCCGCGCTCGCCGACGCGGCGGGCCTGCCCGGCGACGACGAGACGCGCGCGCTGATCGAATACGACCTGGCGGAAGTGCAGGGCCTCCAGGGCGACCTGCCGGGCGCGGTGGCCGCGCGCCGGTCGCTGCTGGAACGGCTCGAGGCGTCGCGAGGGCCGGACGACCGGCTGGTGCTGCGGATCAAGTCCGGCCTGGCGATGCAGATGGCGCGGAGCGGCGACCTGCCCGAGGCCAGGGCGCTGCTCGAAGAGGTCCTGGCCATCCGCCGTCGCACGCTCGGCGACGAGCATGCCGACACGGTCGCCAGCATGAGCGCGCTGGCGACCGCCATGGCCATGCAGGGCGATCTCGTGCCGGCCGTGGAGCTGCAGCGCACCGTCGTGGCGGTGCAGGCGCGGCGCCTGGGCAGCGAGCATCCCGACACCCTGGGCGCGCGCGGCAACCTGGCCAACATGCTCAGCGACCGGGGCGATACGGCCGAAGCGGTCAGCGAGGCGGCGGCGGTGGCCGACGCGCGGCGCCGGGTCCTGGGCGAGGAGCATCCGATAACGCTGCGCGGACTGCTCAACCTCGCCAGCCTGCGCGCGCGGCTGGACGATTTCGACGGCGCACTCCCGCTGGAGGAGCAGGTGCTGCGGGCGCGCACGCGCCTGCTCGGGCCGGAGCACCCGGACACCCTGTTCGTCGCGCTCAACCACGCCATGACCCTCACCCGTGCCGGGCAGCTGCCGCGGGCGCTGTCGCAGTTCGGCGAGGCGATGCCGCGCGCGCTGGCGGTACTGGGCACCAAGCACCCGCAGTACCAGCTCGGGATGGTGGCATGGGGCCACGCCCTGCGCGACGCGGGGGACCTGGCCGGCGCGGCGGCGCAGCTGCGCTCGGCGCTCGCCCTGCGCGAGCAGTTCCAGCCGGCCGGCTCGTTCCCGGTCGTGGACACGGCGTGGACGCTGATCGGCGTGCTGCGCGAGCGCGGCGCCGCCGGCAAGGCCGAGGCCGACGAGCTGCAGGCACGCGTGGTGGCGCCGTTGCTGTCGGCCGATCTCTCCCGCCTCGATCCGCGACAGCAGCGCCTGCGCGAGGCCATCAGCGAGGCGCTGGCCGCCGACGCGGGCGGGCTGGCCC
>JAEXTE010000221.1 GCA_023453655.1 Pseudomonadota bacterium | reverse complement strand
ATTGGTGGCCTCCTCGAGCTGGTCGCGGAAGGCGACCACCGCGTCCGACGGCGCCTGCGCGGCGCGGCCCTCGAAGATCATGCGCGGGGTGGAGTTGGCTCCATAGACCAGCTGGTTGGCCTCGTTGTCGATCTGCAGCACCGCGCCGTCCAGCGCCACGCCGGCGAACAGGCCGCGCGCGCGCGACCACGACCAGATCTCGGCCTTGAGCTGGCCGTCGGTCGCGGCGGCGGCGTTGCGCCCGACCGGACCGGCGGCCACGCCGGCGTCGGCGCCGAGGGTGACCTTGCCGTTGACGATCGATTCCAGGCTGCGGTCGTTGCGGAACACCAGCACCACGTCGGAAGACTGCACGCCGGCCTGGAAGCCGATGCTGCCGCCGGTGAGCTTGACGAAGCTGGGGTTGGACCAGGTGCCGTCGGCCGACTTCACCGACAGCAGGCCATGGCCGCGGCGCCCGCCGAGCACGAGGCCGACCTTGAGCGTGTCGGGGATGACGACGATCGCGCGGGCCTCGTCGAGCAGCTTGTCGGGGATGGCGGACTCGGGGATCGCCTGCACTTCGTTGAGCACGCGCAGCGCGTTGGACGCGCGCGCATCCTCCTCGGGGCCGGCGACGGCGGCGCCGCTGGCGAGCGCGAAGGCCAGCAGCGAGGCGAGCAGCGTCTTGCGCAGCGGGGAAGCGGGCATCGAACGGGACATCGCGGACTCCGGGAAGGCGTGGGCACCGCGCGTCGCGGCGACGGCTCAGGCTAGTGACGGCGCGATGAATCGGGGATGAGTTGATCGAGCCTATTGCAGCGATCGAAAACGGCCCATGCCAAGCGCGGCGTGGCCTGCCATCCTATGCCCATGACGACTCCAGCCACCGCGCCCGCCGGCGCGACGCCCGACACCGCCGTCCTCCTGGTCAACCTCGGTACCCCGGAGGCGCCCACCGCGGCGGCGGTCAAACGTTACCTCGGCGAATTCCTCGGCGATCCGTACGTGGTGCAGATCCCGCGCGTGTTCTGGTGGCCGCTGCTGCACGGGGTGATCCTGCCGCTGCGTTCGCCGCGGGTGGCGAAGAAGTACGCCGAGATCTGGATGGAAGGCGGCTCGCCGCTGGCCGTGCATACGCGCCGGCTCGCCGGCGCGCTGCAGGCGCGGCTTCCCGGCATCGCGGTCGACCATGCGATGCGCTACGGCGCGCCCGCGATCGACACGCGCCTGCGCGAACTCGCCGCCGCCGGCGCGCGCCGCGTGCTGGTGCTGCCGCTGTACCCGCAGTACTCCTCGACCACCACCGGCACGGTGGCGGCGGCGGTCGAGCGCAGCAGTGGCGCGCTGCCGGCACGGGTCGTGCACAACTACGCCACCGACCCCGGCTGGGTGGCGGCGGTGGCCGACTCGATCCGCACCCACTGGGATCGGCACGGCCGTGGCGAACGCCTGCTGTTCTCCTTCCACGGCCTGCCGCAGCGGCTGGTCGACGCCGGCGATCCCTACGCCGCGCAGTGCGAGGCCAGCGTGGCGGAGCTCGCGCGCGCGCTGGACCTGGCGCCGGCCGACTACGTGATGACCTACCAGTCGCGCTTCGGACGCGAGCGCTGGCTCGGCCCGGCCACCGACGAGACCCTGCGCGCGCTGGCCGAAGGCGGCCTGCGCCGCATCGACGTGGTCTGCCCGGGGTTCGCCGCCGACTGCCTGGAGACGCTGGAGGAGATCGCCATGCAGAACGAGGAACTGTTCCGCGAGGCGGGCGGCCAGGCACTGCACTACATCCCCTGCCTCAACGATGCGCCCGCCCATGCCGATGCGCTGGCCGCCCTGGCGCTGCGCGAACTCGCCGAGTGGAGCGCGTCGTCCTGATGCGCGAGTTCCAGCTCGACATCGCCGTGGGCCGCATCCACGGCCTGCGCCAGGGCGAGCCGGGGCAGCCGCGCGTGCTGGCCCTGCACGGCTGGCTCGACAACGCCGCCAGCTTCGTGCCGCTGGCCGCCCACCTGCCCGGGCTGGACCTGGTGGCCGTGGACCTGCCCGGCCACGGGCGCAGCGCGCACCTGCCGCCGGGCGCCGACTATTCCTTCGCCGGCGCCCTGCACAGCGTGCTCGACATCGCCGATGCACTGGGCTGGGAGCGTTTCGCCCTGCTGGGCCATTCGATGGGCGCGGGCATCGCCAGCCTCCTGGCCGCCGCCTGCCCGCAGCGGGTGGCGCGGCTGGTGGCGATCGAGGCGCTGGGTGCGCTGCCCGAGCAGGAGGAGAACACGGTGGCACGGCTGCGCGACGCGGTCGCCACCGGGCGCACGCTGGGCGGCAAGCGCCTGCGCATGTTCACCGAACTGGACACGCCGGTGCGCGCACGCACCCTGGCCCGGACCGGCGCGATCGGCGAAGCGGCCGCGCGCCTGCTGGTCGAACGCGGCGTGCGCGAGGTTGAGGCCGGGGACGGCCGCCGCGGCTGGGTCTGGAGCAGCGACCCGCGCCTGACCCTGCCGACCCTGGTGCGGATGACGCCGGGCCAGGTACGCGCCCTGATCCGCGGCATCGAGTGTCCCACGCGGGTGATCCACGCCGATCCGCCGCAGCCCTACCTGCCCGAGCCGATGCGCAGCGCGCACGCGGCCCTGCTCCCCGACGGCGAACTGTACGTCCTGCCGGGCGGGCACCACCTGCACATGGAGCAGCCGGCGGCGGTGGCCGCGGCGATCGGCGACTTCCTGCACGCCTCGCCCGCGGGCTGAGGCCCAGCCGGGTTTACTGCTGGCGCGGGCCCTGCAGCTGCACGCCGACGATCACGTGGTCGTCGCCGTTGTTGCGGTTGAACGACAGCGTGGCGCTGCGCCGCTGCTCGTCCTCGCCCTTCTCGAAGGCCAGCATGGCGGCGTCGGCCGAATGCTGTGCGGACATCGACTGGGTCCAGCCCTGGGCCTGCATCGCCTCGCGGGCGGCGGCGAACAGGCCAGCCACCTGGCCGGGCGCGGTCAGGCTGACCATGCTGATGCCCTGCAGGTCCATGACGCTGTTCACCTGGGCGTCCGGCGGCAGGTAGATGTCGGCCGGGAAGTCCTCGGGCAGGGCGACCGATTCGCCGGCGCGGATCGCCAGCTCGCCGTCGGCCGAGCGTAGGGTCATCTGGTCGCCGTCGCGCTCCACCTTCACCCCGGTCGCGCGCTCGATGGCGGCGTCGGCGGCGGTCTCCCCGACCTTCTGGCAGGCCCCTGCGACCAGCACCAGGGCCAGGGCGAAGGACAGTTGTGACGCGCGCTTGGCAACACCGTTCATCGCATCCCCTGGGCGGTGTGGTGGAGTGGTCGATGAACGTGAAAACGCGGTTCGCCGCCGGAACAGGTCAGGTGCCGAGCAGGACGTGCAGCCCGGCCTTGAGCCGGCGGCCCTCGTCGCGGAAATAGTCGCGCGCATCGCGCCAGTCCGGGCAGCGCGCCTCGACCTCCCGCCAGAACCGGCGCGAGTGGTCGGCATGGATCAGGTGGCAGAGCTCGTGCACCAGGACGTACTCGAACGCCGCCGGTCTTCCCAGCACCAGGGCCAGGTCGAGGGTGAGGGTGCCGTCCGGCGCCAGCGAGCCCCACTGCGAGGACAGCACGCGCAGCCGGATCCGCGACGGCGGCCGCGGCAGGCCGGGCAGGTAGGCCGGCAGCCAGCGGCCGATGTCGACTCGGGCCTCGGCTTCGTAGAAGTCGCGCAGCGCGCGCGAGATCGCGGCCTGTCCGGCGCGCGCCGGCAGCTGCAGCGTCAGCGCCTCCTCGCCGGCGACCACGCGCGCGACCCGGCCTGGCGCCCAGTGCAGCGGCAGCATCCGCCCGCGCAGCGGCACGCTGGCCGCCTCGCCCGGCACCAGCGCCATCACGTCGCCGGGCTGCTGGGCGAGCTGGTCGGTGAGCCAGTCGCGATGCTCGTGCACGAAACGCTCGCCGGCGACCAGGCTGGTGCGCGGCGGAAGGGTCAGGCG
>JAEXTE010000067.1 GCA_023453655.1 Pseudomonadota bacterium | reverse complement strand
GCGCGCCACGTCGACCTCCAACACCTTGACCTTGACGATGTCGCCGGCCTTCACCACCTCGCGCGGATCCTTGACGAACTTGTCGGACAGCGCCGAGATGTGGATCAGCCCGTCCTGGTGCACGCCGATGTCGACGAAGGCGCCGAACGCGGCCACGTTGCTCACTACGCCCTCGAGGATCATGCCCTCGCGCAGGTCCTTGATGTCCTCGACGCCGTCGGCGAACTGCGCGGCCTTGAACTCGGGGCGCGGGTCTCGGCCGGGCTTCTCCAGTTCTTTCAGGATGTCGCGCACGGTCGGCTCGCCGAAGCGATCGTCGGTGAACTGCGCGGGCTTGAGCGTGCGCACGAAGCCGCTGTCGCCGATCATGGCCTGGATCGGCTTGCCGGTCGCCTGCACGATGCGCTCGACCACCGGATAGGCTTCCGGGTGCACGCCCGAAGCATCGAGCGGCTCGTCGCCGTCGGCAATGCGCAGGAAGCCGGCGCACTGTTCGAAGGTCTTCTCGCCCAGGCGCGGCACCTTGAGCAGGTCCTTGCGGCGCCTGAAGGGGCCGTTGGCGTCGCGGTGCGCGACGATGTTCTCGGCCACCGAACTCGACAGGCCGGACACGCGCGCCAGCAGCGCGCTCGAGGCGGTGTTGACGTGCACGCCCACCGCGTTCACGCAGTCCTCCACGCGCGCATCGAGCGCGCGCGCCAGCCTGTACTGGTCGACGTCGTGCTGGTATTGGCCCACGCCGATGGCCTTGGGTTCGATCTTCACCAGCTCGGCCAGCGGATCCTGCAGGCGCCGCGCGATGGAGACCGCGCCGCGCAGCGACACGTCCAGGCCCGGGAACTCCTTCGCCGCCAGTTCCGAGGCCGAATACACCGATGCGCCGGCCTCGCTGACCACGATCTTCTGCATCTTCAGCTCGGGGCAAAGCTTGAGCAGGTCGCCGGCGAGCTTGTCGGTCTCGCGGCTGGCGGTGCCGTTGCCGATCGCGACCAGCTGCACGCCATGCGCCTGGCACAGCTTGCGCAGCGCGGCCAGCGACTGGTCCCACTGCCGGCGCGGTTCGTGCGGATAGATGGTGTCGGTGGCGACCAGCTTGCCGGTGGCATCGACCACCGCCACCTTCACGCCGGTGCGCAGCCCGGGGTCGAGTCCGAGCACCGCCTTCGGACCCGCGGGCGCGGCCAGCAGCAGGTCCTTGAGGTTGTCGCCGAACACCGCGATCGCCTCGGCCTCGGCCTGCTCGCGCGCCTGCGCGAACAGGTCGATCAGCAGGTGCAGGTGCAGCTTGGCCTTCCAGGCCAGGCGGCAGGCGTTGCGCAGCCAGGTGTCGGCGGCGCGGCCCTGGTCGCGGATGCCGGCGCGCAGGGCGACGCGGCCTTCGGCGTAGAGGTGGCCAGCCTCGGCATCGCTGCCCGGCTCCAGGTCGAGGGTGAGGAACTCCTCGCGGCGGCCACGCAGCAGCGCCAGCAGGCGGTGCGAGGGGATCTTCGCCAGCGGTTCGGCATGGTCGAAGTAGTCGCGGAACTTCTCGCCCGCCGCTTCCTTGCCCTCGACCACCTTCGCGCGGATCACGCCGTTGGCCCACAGCCACTCGCGCAGCTCGCCGATCAGTGCCGCATCCTCGCCCCAGCGTTCGATCAGGATCGCGCGCGCGCCTTCCAGCGCGGCCTTCGCATCGGCCACGCCCTTGTCGGCGTCGACGAACTGCGCGGCGAATTCCTCGGGGACGCGGGTGGGATCCTCGATCAGGCCGTCGGCGAGCGGCTCCAGCCCGGCCTCGCGCGCGATCTGGGCGCGGGTGCGGCGCTTCTGCTTGTACGGCAGGTACAGGTCTTCCAGGCGCGCCTTGCTGTCGGCGGCCTCGATGTCGGCGCGCAGCGCGTCGGTCAGCTTGCCCTGCTCCTCGATGCTCGACAGGATCGCGGCGCGGCGCTCTTCCAGCTCGCGCAGGTAGACCAGGCGCACCTCGAGGTTGCGCAGCTGGGTGTCGTCGAGCCCGCCGGTGACTTCCTTGCGGTAGCGCGCGATGAACGGCACGGTCGCGCCCTCGTCGAGCAGGGCGATCGCCGCGCTGGCCTGTTCGGGCTTCGCGCCGATCTCCTCGGCGATGGTCTGCGAAATCTTGCGCGCGAGCGCCGGGGACATCTCGGCCATGGGATCCGTACTGCGTGCGGCGCCAGCCGCGGGGCGGCGATTGTGGCAACCATGGGCGCGTGCCGGAACCCGTTGACAATGCGTCGCGACGGGTGCTGCCGGACCGCCGTCTCAGGTTTCGCGGACAACCGAGTCGCCCTGGTCCGGACGACGCCAGGGCAGCGGCAGGGCCAGCAGTACCAGCGCCAGCCAGGCCAGGCGGCTGGACGGCGATTCGCGATCGGGCGCCTGCAGCGGCGGATCGGCCGGCGCACCGTCGTCGTCGATGGCGTACTCGCCGGCCTCGAGCGCGCGCAGGACCGCGCGTGCGCGGCCGGCGTCGGCCTCGGCCACGCGCAGGCGCGTGCCGCCGATGGCCAGCCGCCATTCCCAGTTCGCCAGCGCCAGGTGTTCGTCGCCAAGCTGCGCCTCGATCCCCTCGGACAGCAGCAGGCCACGCGCGATCTGCGCCTGGATCGGATCGAGATAGCTGGCGACGGTGGTGAACATGCGCGTCGACCGCTGGGCCAGCCTGCAGCCTACGGCATCCCCGCCGTGGGCGTGCGCCGGACTGGCCATCGGCGCGCGCATTCCCGAGAATGCGGGCACGCAGGCGCCGCGGGCGTCGACGCCCCTCGCGCCGCGTCCGCGCATCCACGCAGGAGAACCGCATGATCAGGCCCGCCCTCGCCACCGCGCTGCTCGCCGCCGTCGCCCTGACCGGCTGCGGCGGCGGCAACGACGCAGCCCCGCCGATGGCCATCGCCGCCGCGGATCCGGGCGCGCCGAGCCGGATCGAAGCCTGGACGCTGCCCAGCACGCTGCCGGGCTCGGCCTCGCCGAGCCTGGCCGCCGCGCCCGACGGCAAGTTGCTGCTGGGCTGGATCAATTCGCAGAAGGGCCGCCGCCACATCTTCCAGTTCAGCACCTGGGAGCCGGCCTGGGGCCGCTGGATGCACGCGATGAGCACGGTCGCGGTGGGCAACTCGATGTTCGTGAACTGGGCCGACATACCGCACCTTGCCGCCACGCCGGACGGCGCGCTGTGGGCGCACTGGCTGCAGAAGAGCGGCGATGCGCCCCATGCCTACGACGTGGTGCTCACGCGTTCGCGCGACGGCGGCGCCAACTGGGCCGCACCGGTGATGCCGCACGACGACGGCACCCGCAGCGAGCACGGCTTCGTCTCGATGTGGGCGCAGGGTGGCGGCAGCCTCGGCATCGCCTGGCTGGACGGGCGAAAGACCGCGTCCGCAGGCGGCGAGGGCCATGACGGCCACGCAGGCGGCGGCGGTGCGATGACCCTGCGCGCGGCGGTGTTCGACGCCGGACTGCAGCGCAGCCTCGACGCGGAGATCGACGCCAGCGTCTGCGACTGCTGCCAGACCGCGGTGGCGGTGACCGCGCGTGGTCCGCTGCTGGTCTACCGCGGGCGCACGCCGGACGAAGTGCGCGACATCCTCGCCACGCGTTTCGACGGCAGCGCCTGGAGCGTGCCGCGGCCGGTGCACGTCGACGGCTGGACCATGCCGGCCTGTCCGGTGAACGGACCCGACGTGGCCGCGCAGGGCGAGTCGGTGGTGGTGGCTTGGTACACCGAAGCCGCCGGCGAGCCGGAGGTGCGGATCGCCGCCAGCGGCGATGCGGGCGACGCGTTCGCCGCGCCGGTGACGCTCGACCGCGGCGCCGAGGTGCTCGGTCGCGTCGCGATCGCGCTCGATGCGCAGCAGGCCTGGGTGCTGTGGATGCGCGAGGAGGCCGGACAGCAGTCGCTGTGGCTGTCCCGCCGCAGCCCCGACCTCGCCACCGAGCTTGAGCGCATCGAGCTGGCGCAGGTCGCCGGCGAAGGCCGCGCCACCGGCTTCCCGCAGCTTGCGCTGGCGAACGGCGTGGCCCATGTGGTGTGGACCGAGGTCGCGGGCGGCACGCCCAACCTCAAGGGCCTGCGCGTCCTGCGATGACGGTCGGAGTGGATCGCCACGCCGGCGCGCCCGCGCCGGACGACGCCGTGCCCGCGGCCGACGCGCCGATCGTCGTCCTGCATGCCGACGAACGCCTGGCCGTGGTCGCCAAGCCCGCCGGCCTGATGGTGCACGACAGTGCGCTGGCGCGCGGCGAGGACGATTTCCTCGCCGACCGGCTGCGCGCGCAGTTCGGCCGGCCCGTGTTCCTGGTCCACCGGCTCGACCGCGCCACCAGCGGCTGCCTGCTGCTGGCCTTCGACCGCGACACCGCCTCGGCGCTGGGCAAGGCGCTGATGGCGGGCGAGGTCGGCAAGCAATATCTGGCGGTGTGCCGCGGCTGGCCGGAGGCACGTTTCACCATCGACCATCCGCTCGACGGCGGACCGGGCAAGCCGCTCAAGAAGCCTGCGGTCACGCACTTCGAGCGCCTGGCCCTCTGCGAACTCGAGCTGCCCTCGGCGCAGTTCCCGACCTCGCGCTACGCGCTGCTGCGGGCCAGCCCCCAGACCGGGCGTTTCCGCCAGATCCGGCGCCACCTCAAGCACGCCTCGCACCACCTGATCGGCGACACCAGCCATGGCGATGGACGCCACAACCGCCACTTCCGCATGCTCGGCATCCACCGCATGCTGCTGCACGCCTCGCGGCTGGGGTTCGTGCATCCCGCCACCGGCGCGCCGATGGCGGTGGACGCGCCTCCGGACGGGGAGTTCGCGAAGGCACTGGCGCTGTTCCCGCCGGCCGCCGACGCGCCGGCGGACGCGGGCGCGGGCGCCGCTGCGCCGGCCGCGCGCTGAGTCGCCGATGCGGCGCCCGCGCCGCCATGCGCCGGTTACTGCGCGGCGGACACCTCGGCCGACACCGCGCGCTCCATGTCCTGCAGCATCGGCACCACCAGGCGCTGCATCGCCGCCATGGTGTTCTGCATCAGCTCCGGCATCTTGTCGAGCATGCGCTGTCCCGCCGCGCTCTCGTAGAAGCCGATGATGGCGTCGATGTCCTCGCCGGTGAAGGTCTGCCGGTAGATGTCGCGATACACCGGCTCCAGGTTGTCCCAGGCCAGCGCCTTGCGGACCGATTCCGCGCTCGCCGCCAGGGTGCGTTCGATGCGCTCCTGCTGGGCGGCGTCGAGTTCGCGGCCGGCGGTCATCTGCGCCACCATCTGCCGCTGCGAAGCCTCGACCTGCGGCAGCATGGCGTCGAGGGTCTGGCGCGCGCGGGTGACCTCGAGCAGGCGGTCGAGGCGGGCGTCGTCGACCGGCTGCTGCGCCTGCGCGGGGACGGCGGCGGCGACCAGGGCGAGGAGGGCGGCGAGCAGGATTCTGTGAGACATTGCGGCGTCCTTGTCAGGGTGGAGGCGTGGATTCTAGACGCACGGCCCTGCGCGACACCTCGGCATGAACATCCAGATCCCCGAAAACGAAATCGTCGAACGCTTCGTCCGCGCCAGCGGCGCGGGCGGGCAGAACGTCAACAAGGTGGCCACCGCGGTCGAGTTGCGCTTCGATGTCGCCAACTCGCCCTCGCTGCCCGAGCCGGTGCGCGCGCGGCTGCTGGCCCGCCGCGACCGCCGCGTCACCGACGAAGGCGTGCTGGTGATCCAGGCGCAGCGCTTCCGCACCCAGGACCGCAACCGCCAGGATGCACGCGAACGCCTGCAGGCCTTCATCGAGGCCGGGCTGCGCGCGCCGACGCCGCGCGTGGCCACGCGGCCGACGCGCGCCTCCAAGGAGCGGCGCCTGGGCGAGAAGCGCCAGCGCAGCACGATCAAGACCGGCCGCGGCCGCCGCGACTGGGACTGATGGCCATCGACCGCGACCGTGCCGGCTTGAACGCCGCCGACGACATCGTGCCGCCGCTGCCGCCGAGCGCGCCGCGGGTCAGGCCCAACGCGCTGACCCGCTGGATCGGCCGAACCGTGCTGCGGCTGGGCGGCTGGCGCCTGACCGGCGAGTTCCCCGACCTGCCGAAGCTGGTGCTGATCGCCGCGCCGCATTCGTCCAACTGGGACGGGGTCTGGGGCTTCGCGGCCAAGCTCGCGCTCGGCCTGGAGATCCGCGTGCTGGGCAAGGCGCAGCTGTTCCGCTGGCCGCTGGCGCCGCTGATGCGCAGGCTGGGCGTGATCCCGATCGACCGCAGCGCGCCGCAGGGCACGGTGGGACAGGCCGTCGCGCTGATCCAGCGCAGCGAGCGCATCTGGTACGCGCTGGCGCCGGAAGGCACGCGCAAGCGCGTCGAGCGCTGGAAGACCGGCTTCTGGAAGATCGCGCACCAGGCGCAGGTGCCCATCCTGCCGGCGTACTTCCATTATCCCGAACGGCGGATCGGACTGGGCGAGCCGTTCCACACCACCGGCGACATGGAGGCCGACCTCGCCGCGCTGCGCGCCTGGTACCGCCCCTGGCAGGGACGCAACCGCGGCACCGAATGAGCGGCGGGCGCCGGGCGCCGGTTTCCATCGATGGGCAGGGGCGCGCGGACCGCGGGCAAACCTGTGGCGTGCAAGAACCCGTTCCCGGCGATGCCGCCGTTCACGGTCGCCACCAGCCGCCCGTCCTCGCGACGCGGCTGGCCATAGCGGGGTGCGGGCGATCGGGCAGAGGGCGCCGCCTCGTCTACCCGCTGCCGGGCGGCTGCGCGCCGATGACTGCCCGGTGTGTCTCCGCTCCACAACGGCAGCGAGGGATCGTCGACTGGATGTCCGGCTGCAGGTCCGGTCGTTCGGCCCCCTGCACGCCACGTCGCGTGCAGGAGGCCCATGTCCGCTGGCGGGACGCCGGTAGGTGGCGGCCGACAGTGCCGAACCGCCGAGCTTCCAGGTCACCTGCACGAAGTAACTGCGGCCGACGCTGTCGAACCAGGCGGTGTCGTAGTAGGGATAGTTCGCCCAGGTCGGGTCCTTCGGCGGCATCTTGTCGAACAGGTTGTTGACCGACAGCGAGACGCGCAGGTGGTCGTTGATGTCGTAGCGCGCGCCGGCGTTGAAGCGCCAGGTCGCCGGCATCCAGGCGTCGTCGTCGTAGTTCGGCACGTGCCCGAGGTAGCTGCCGAACACGCTGGCGCCCCAGGCGCCGCGATCCCAGGCCAGGCCGAGGTTGCCCTTGTGCCGCGGCAGGGCCGGACTGTAGGTCGCGTAGTCGAGCATGTCCTCGCTGGGATCGCCCGGGTACTGGCGGCGGCTGTGGCGGTGTACGCGGGTGTAGCTGCCGCTGAAGCGGAAGTCGCCCGCGGCCGCGGTCGTCAGCCGGTAGTTGGCGCTGACGTCGATGCCCGAGGTTTCCTCGCTGGCGATGTTGATCGGGCTGAACCGGACGCTGGTGATCACCCCGTCGGCGTCGCGGACCACGCGGGCGATGGCGTCCTGGCAGGTGGGCGAATCGATGTCCACCGGGAGGCCGCTGTCGGTCACGCCCAGGCGGCAGCTGGCCTCGTCGCTGCGCAGCCGCTCGCGGTCCTGGGTCTGCACCTGGTTCATGACCTGGATGCGGTAGTAGTCCACCGCCAGGTCGAAGCCCGGCAGCGGCGACCAGACGAAGCCGGCCGAATACGACTTGCTGGTCTCGACCTCGAGCGCCATGTTGCCGCTGTAGACGTCGAAGGTGGCCACGTCGTAGCTGCCGTCGTCGTAGCAGTAGGCGTCGGTGGCGCCGGGTTCGGCGGTGCGGCAGTCGTAGTAGTCGGTGGCGAAGCGGGTGCGGTAGTAATCCTCGCCGGCGAACAGGTAGTGCATGTCGGGGGCGCGGAAGCCGGTGCCGTAGGAGCCGCGCACCAGCAGCGTGTCCATGGGGCGCCATTCCAGGCCGCCGCTCCAGGTGAACTTGCCCGGATCCTGGTTGCCGTAGGAATAGCGGTCGTAGCGCCCGGCCAGGCTGGCCTGCAGGCTCGAGGCCAGCGGCAGACGCAGTTCGCCGGCCGCGCTCCAGCGCTCGCGCTCGCCGCGGCCGTCGCCGTAACGCGGCCCGTAGTAGGCGTCCTCGGTCAGCGCCAGCGGGTCGGGATTGATCCGGTAGGCCTGTTCGCCGTACTCGATCGCGCCGGCGAAACCGACGTCGCCCGCCGGCAGCGTAAACAGCGACGCGGTGTCGACGGTGAAGGCGAGGCTGTCGTTGCGCGCCACCGGGCGCCAGGTGGACATGGTCGAGATCGACGCGAACTCGGCTTCGGTCAGCGGCGTGAACATGCGTGCCGGATCGGGTGCGTACACCGCATAGCCGTCTTCGTTGTAGCCCAGCCGCTCGCCCAGGAAGAGCCGGTTGGCGGCCGCGGCCAGGATCCGCGGCATCTCCACGTCGGCCTTGTACTGCGAGTGGTTCCAGGACGCTTCCCAGTTCCAGTCCGCGCC
>JAEXTE010000072.1 GCA_023453655.1 Pseudomonadota bacterium | reverse complement strand
GGGGGGTTGTGCGCGGCCTGCACCGGGGGGGCGCGCGCGGCCGGCGCGGCGAGGCCGCGCAGCACGCGGCCGTTGAACGAGAAATCCGCCTCGCGGAAATCCTTCGACAGGTACGGCGCCATCGCGTTGCCGATCTGGTAGCGCAGGTACACCTTCCACTGCGCCGGCTTGAGCGTGCGCACCAGGGTGTCGAGTTCGGTGAAGTAGGCCTGGTGCGCCATCGACACGTTCTCGGCGGCCACGCCCTGGGCCTGCAGGAACTCGTCCAGCTGCAGGTTGCGGAACTGCTTGGCGAAGCCCGCGGTCGGCACCAGCGCGTAGTTCTCGCGCGGATCGCGCAGCGAGGTGATCGGCCTGGATGCGCGCGCGATGCGCGTTTCCAGGTCCAGCACCATCGCCATCTCGTCCTTGAGCTTGTCGGCCGGGGTGCCGGTCAGCGCGAGGATCTTCTCCACGTACTCCGTGTAGCGGCCGAGCAGGGCGCGCGTGTCGGCATCGTCGCGGGTGTAGAAGGCGGGGTCGGGCAGGGCCAGGCCACCCTGCGAGAAGTAGCCGATGTGGCGGTCCAGGTCGCCCAGGTCGAGGTCGGCGGTGAAGTTGAACGCCACGGGGATCCCGACCTGGTGCAGGGCCGCGATCGACGGCGCCACGTCCTTGCTGCGCCTGATCGCGTCGATGCGTGCGACCAGCGAGGCGATCGGCTGCGCGCCGTCGCGTTCCACCGCGGCCTCGTCGATGCCGCTGGCCCAGAAATCGCCCAGCAGCTTCTGCACGTCGTTCTGGGGGTTGAGCACGGCCTCGTCGAGCAGGGCGCGCTGCTGCAGCAGCGCCTGCTGCTGAAGGGTGCCGAGCGCGGACACGCGGCCGCTGCCCGCGATCACCGTGTTGGCGGCCAACCAGTCCTTGTTGACGAAGCTGTAGAAGTCGCTGCAGGCGGTGATGGCCGGTTCGGCCGGCTTCGCGGCGCGGCGCTTGCGCTGGGCATCGGCATCACCGGACGCCAGCACCAGCACCAGGCTGGCGGCAAGGGCGGCGGCGAGCGGCTTCTGGATCGGCATGGAGCAGCTCCGGGGCACGGGGGAAGGCCGGGGATTCTACCAAGGGCACTGCGGGAACCTTCACCGGCCTGGCCTGCCGTCGCGCGCAGCGCCGCCAGGTTGCCAGGTCCCTGCGTGCCGGTAGCCGCGACGCCTGCGGGTGTGTTCAGGCTGCGGCTTGGGCTCGACGCCGCGCGCTTTCGGGGCGGGTCGCTTATGGTCCCCTTTGGTGCCAGTAGCCGCGACGCCTGCGGATGTGTTCAGGCTGCGGTTTCGGCTGGACGCCGCGCGCTGTCGGGGCGGGGTCGCTTTTCCCGCGGTCGGGGTTGCCTGCCCCGACTCGGGCGCGCGCCATGGCGCGCGGGTGGCGAGCCCGCCCCGCCAGCACGCGACTCGTCGCTGTTCATTGCCCGGCTTCTGCCGTAGAGCGCACCCACGGCGCTGAGCGCGCGGGACCACGAGCGAAGGGGCGGCTGACCTCGACTCTCGAGGGCGCGGCATCCCCGCAGCGACGCCGCAGTGACCGCGGGGGAGAGGTGGCACGCGGCACATGACCGTGCCGCGGCCGCACGTGCGGCAGGGACCCCCGCCGAGCGGTGCGCCCTCTCCCCGGGGGCGCTGCGGCCCTTCCGGAGCCCCGTTCGCTTCGCCCGCACGCCTGAAAGGAAAAGCCCGGCATTGCCGGGCTTTTCCAGGGTGCAGACAGCGGGTCGGGATTACCAGATCACCACCTGGTTGTCGCCGTCGCGCACCATCGGATCGCCCGGCTTGCAGTTGAAGGCGGCGGCGAACGCCGGCAGGTTGGACGGCGCGCCGATGGCACGGAACTCGGCCAGGGCGTGCTCGTCGGTGACCAGGCGCTTGCTCACCTCTTCCGGGGTGAAGTTGCGGCGCCACACCGTGGCCCAGTTGAGGAAGAAGCGCTGGTCGCGGGTCAGGCCGTCGGTCATCGGGTCCGGCGTGCCTTCGGTGGCCTTCTTCATCGCGTCGTAGGCCATGGCCAGCCCGCCGAGGTCGCCGATGTTCTCGCCCAGCGTATGCGTGCCGTTGAGCGCGCGGCCGTCGGCCAGCTTGTAGCCGTCGAACTGCGCGACCAGCTTGCCGGTGCGCTCCTTGAACGCGGCCGCGTCGGCCTCGGTCCACCAGTTCTCGAACTTGCCGGTCGCGCCGAAACGGCTGCCCTGGTCGTCGTAGCCGTGGCTCATCTCGTGGCCGATGACCGCGCCGATGCCGCCGTAGTTGATCTCGTCGGTGGCCTCGGGGTCGAAGAACGGCGGCTGCAGGATCGCGGCCGGGAACACGATTTCGTTCTGCAGCGGGTTGTAGTAGGCGTTGACCATCTGCGGCGGCATTGCCCATTCGGTCTTGTCGACCGGCTTGCCGATCTTGCCGATCTGCCACTTGTAGTTGAATTCCTGCGCGGCCAGCACGTTGTCCAGGTAGCTCTCGCGGCCGGTTTCCAGCCCGCTCCAGTCGCGCCACTTGTCGGTGTAGCCGATCTTGGTGGTGAACGCGGCTTGCTTCTCCAGCGCCTTGGCCTTGGTCTCCTCGCTCATCCATTCCAGGTTCTGGATGCGCGCCTTCAGCGCTTCGCCCAGGTTCGCCACCAGCGCTTCCATCTTGGCCTTGGACTCGGCCGGGAAGGCGACGTCGACGTACATCTGGCCCATGGCCTCGTCGACCTGGCCGTTGATGGTGTCGAGCACGCGCTTCCAGCGCGGCTTCATTTCCTTCTGGCCGCTCAGGGTCTTGTTGTGGAACTCGTAGTGCTGCTGAGCGAATGCGTCGGACAGGTAGGGCGAGGCGCCGTCGACCACGTGGAAGCGCAGGTAGCTCTTCCACTGCTCGACCGGAACATCGGCCAGCATCGTGTCGACTTCCTTGAAGTAGTCCGGGACCGACACCGAGAACAGCTTGGGCTGCTCGATGCCCTGGGCCTCGAAGAACTTCGTCCACGAGAAGTTGGGGGTCAGCTTGTCGGCGTCGGCGACCTGCATCGGGTTGTAGTACAGCGACACGTCGCGCGAGAACTCGGCGCGCGACTTCGACACCTTCGCCAGGCGGGTCTCGAACGCCATCACGTCCTTGGCCTGCTGCTGCGCGTCGGCGGCCGGCACGCCCGACAGCTC
>JAEXTE010000003.1 GCA_023453655.1 Pseudomonadota bacterium | reverse complement strand
GCGCTGTCCCTTCCTGAATCGAGTGCGCGGCGGCTGCCGCGCCAGGGCATCCCCGTGCCCGGCCATCGCCCCCGCACCCGCCTGCGCCGTCCGAGGCCCGCGCAGGCCCGCTGGCCCGCCGCGTTGCATTGCGGTGCTTGCATCGCCCGCCGCCGGGCCCCAAAAACCCGTGGAGGGCGGCTGCCGCCGCCCGGCTCCCGCCCCCGCCGTATCCTGGAACCCGCAATGACCGATCGACCCCGTAGCGAATCGCTGGAACTGCCCGTCCTGCCCCTGCGCGACGTGGTGGTGTTCCCGCACATGGTGATCCCGCTGTTCGTGGGCAGGGACAAGTCGATCCGCGCGCTGGACCTCGCGATGGAGGGCGACAAGCGCATCCTGCTGGTGGCGCAGAAGTCCGCCGAGACCGACGATCCCGAAGGCGACGACCTCCACGCGATCGGCACGCTGGCCCAGGTGCTGCAGTTGCTCAAGCTTCCCGACGGCACCATCAAGGTGCTGGTGGAAGGCGTCTCGCGCGTGGCAGTGGGCCAGGTGCGCGAGGTCGACGGGACGCTGGCCGGCGTGGGCAAGGTGATCGAGCCGGTGGACAGCCGCGACGAGCGCGAGGTCGAGGCGATCGCCCGTTCGCTGGTCTCGCTGTTCGAGCAGTACGTCAAGACCAACCGCAAGCTGCCGCCGGAGCTGATGCAGACGCTGTCGGGCATCGACGAGCCGGGCCGCCTGGCCGACATCGTCGCCGCGCACCTGGGCGTGCGCCTGGCCGAGAAGCAGCGCCTGCTCGAAACCGTCGACACCGCCGAGCGGCTGGAGCTGCTGGTCGGCCTGGTCGACGGCGAGATCGACGTGCAGCAGATGGAAAAGCGCATCCGCGGCCGGGTGAAGTCGCAGATGGAGAAGTCGCAGCGCGAGTACTACCTCAACGAACAGATGAAGGCGATCCAGAAGGAGCTGGGCGAGATCGACGACGCGCCCAACGACCTGGACGAGATCGCGCGCAAGATCGCCGAGGCCGGCATGCCCAAGGCGGTCGAGGCCAAGGCGAAGAACGAGTTCAACAAGCTCAAGCAGATGTCGCCGATGTCGGCCGAGGCCGCGGTGGTGCGCAACTACCTGGACTGGCTGCTGGGCGTGCCGTGGAAGAAGCGCAGCAAGGTGCGCAAGGACCTCAAGGTCGCGCAGGACACGCTGGACGCCGACCACTACGGCCTGGAGAAGGTCAAGGAACGCATCCTCGAGTACCTCGCGGTGCAGGGGCGCGTGCAGAAGATGAAGGGCCCGATCCTGTGCCTCGTCGGTCCCCCCGGCGTCGGCAAGACCTCGCTCGGCCAGTCGATCGCCAAGGCCACCAACCGCAAGTTCGTGCGCATGGCGCTGGGCGGCGTGCGCGACGAGGCCGAGATCCGCGGCCACCGCCGGACCTACGTCGGTTCGATGCCGGGCCGCATCGTGCAGAACCTCAACAAGGCCGGCACGAAGAACCCGCTGTTCGTGCTTGACGAGATCGACAAGATGTCGATGGACTTCCGCGGCGATCCGTCCTCGGCGCTGCTCGAGGTGCTCGACCCCGAGCAGAACCACACCTTCAACGACCACTACCTGGAGGTCGACCTCGACCTGTCGGAGGTGATGTTCATCGCCACCTCCAACTCGCTCAACATCCCCGGCCCGCTGCTCGACCGCATGGAAGTGATCCGCATCCCGGGGTACACCGAGGAGGAGAAGATCAGCATCGCGATGCGCTACCTCGTGCCCAAGCAGATGAAGGCCAATGGCCTGAAGGCCGAGGAGATCGCGATCGCCGCCGACGCGATCCAGGACATCGTGCGCTACTACACGCGCGAGTCCGGCGTGCGCAACCTCGAACGCGAGATCGCCAAGATCTGCCGCAAGGTGGTCAAGCAGATCGCGCTCGCCGGCCCGAGGAAGGGCAAGGGCAAGGCGAAGGCGGTCAAGGTCGGCGCCGACAACCTCGATGCCTACCTCGGCGTGCGCCGCTTCGACTTCGGCCGCGCCGAGCAGGACAACGAGATCGGTATGGTCACGGGCCTCGCTTGGACGGAGGTGGGCGGCGACCTGCTGCAGATCGAGTCGACCCTGGTGCCGGGCAAGGGCAACCTCATCCTCACCGGCCAGCTGGGCGACGTGATGAAGGAATCGGCATCGGCCGCGCTCAGCGTGGTGCGGGCGCGCACCGAGCACCTGGGCATCGAGGTCGATTTCCTGCAGAAGCACGACGTGCACGTGCACGTGCCGGATGGCGCGACGCCGAAGGACGGTCCCAGCGCGGGCATCGCGATGACGACGGCGCTGGTGTCCACGCTGACCAAGGTGCCGGTGCGCGCCGAGGTGGCGATGACCGGCGAGATCACCCTGCGCGGCAAGGTGACGGCGATCGGCGGCCTCAAGGAAAAGCTGCTCGCCGCGCTGCGAGGCGGGATCACGACCGTGATCATCCCCGAGGAAAACCGCAAGGACCTCGCTGATATCCCCGCCAATGTCACCGACCACCTGAAGATCGTGCCGGTGAAGTGGATCGACGAGGTGCTCGACCTGGCGCTGGAGCGCCCGCTGTCATCAAAACCGGCCGCGAAGGCGGAAAAGCCGTCCGTTCGCGCGCCGGTGGTGCGCCGCCGCAAGGACAAGGCCGCGCGGCCGAGCGTCAAGCACTGATGTGCTCTCGCGTCCCGCTGCAGTCGCAGCGGGACGTTTCATGAGCGTTGCCGGGCTCGCCCCGGTTCGTCGCCAGCCCTGCAACAGCGTCTTGTCTCCGCGTTTTGAACGCGTTCACGGAACGCGGGCACTTCACGTGGAGGTGAATCGGCTGTCGTATTCGGCGCCGCCTCCGCGTAAAATGCCGCGGATTCGTCAAAGCATCCTCACGGCCAGGCGGCGTGGCGGGACCCCCCGTCGACAAGCCTGGTCCCCAGCAAGGCGGACCATGGGTCCGCAACGGAGTGTCCAACATGCCAGTGAACAAGAGTGAATTGATCGACCAGGTCGCCGAGAAGGCGGGGCTGTCCAAGGCCGACGCCGGCCGCGCGCTCGACGCGGTGCTCGACTCGGTGACCGCGGCGCTCAAGCGCGGCGACTCCGTCAACCTGGTCGGCTTCGGTTCCTTCTCGGTCAAGGCCCGTGCGGCGCGTACCGGTCTGAATCCGCGCACCAAGGAAGCCATCGAAATCCCGGCTTCCAACAATCCTGCATTCAAGGCTGGCAAAGCGCTGAAGGATGCCGTAAACTAATCGGCTCCTGAGTTCCCCCGGTCGCCTAGTGCGATTTACCTAGTGCCAGGGTGCTTAGCTCAGCGGTAGAGCGTCTCCTTTACACGGAGAGGGTCGGGGGTTCGAAACCCTCAGCACCCACCAGGCAACGGGGCGCGGGCCGCAGGAAAGGTTTCGAGTTTCAAAGCGCGGAGCGGTAGTTCAGCTGGTTAGAATGCTGGCCTGTCACGCCGGAGGTCGCGGGTTCGAGTCCCGTCCGCTCCGCCATTCGATACGAAAGACCCCGCAGCGATGCGGGGTCTTTTTTTATGCGCGTCTCCCGGGCTGCGCTCCGTGCCCCGACGCGTGCGGCGCGAACATCGTCCAAGCCCGCGGTTCGCGCCCGGTGCGGCCGTACCACAGGCACTCATCGCCGGGGTTACTTGCGCGACGGGGCGCGTTCCGCGGCTCCGTGGGCCGCCCCCGGGCGCCGGAGCGGTTAGACTGTGCGGCTACGTCCCGGCTCCGCTTGCCCATGCTGCAGACTCTCAGAGACAAGATGTCCGGCTGGATCGCGATCTGCATCGTCGCGCTCCTCGCCATTCCGTTCGCGTTCTTCGGCATGGAGCAGTACCTGTTCCAGAGCGGCGCCAACTACGCCGCCAAGGTCGAAGTGCAGCCGTCCTGGTGGCGCAGCGCGCCCGACTGGTGGCTGGTGCGCCGCCTGGCCTGGGAGTCCGAGGAAATCAGCCCGGAGGAGTTCCGCGATGCGTTCGAGAACGAGCGCCAGCGCCGCCGGCAGCTCGAAGGCGAGGCCTTCGACGCGCGGGCCTTCGAATCGCCCGAGACCAAGCGCGAAGTGCTTGAGGCGCTGATCGATCGCCGCGTGCTCAAGCTCGCCGCGGTGCGCGACGGCATGGTGGTCGGCGATTCGCGGGTGCGCGAGGCGATCGAGGGCATCCCCGCGTTCCAGGTGGACGGTCGCTTCGACGAGCAGCGCTACCTGATGACCCTGCAGGCGCAGGGCTATTCGCCGCGCGGGTTCCAGGAGATGGTGCGCGAGGACCTGCAGGCCGGGCTGCTGGCCGGGCAGGTCGCCCGTTCGGCCTTCGTCACCTCCGCCGAAACCGAGCGGCTGATGGCCCTGTTGTCCGAGCGCCGCGACGTCGCCCTGGTGGTGTTGCCCGCGCCCGCGCCGGACACCGGTGCGGTGACGGGCGCCGAGATCCAGGCCTGGTATGACGCGCACAGCGGCGAGTACCGCGCTCCCGAGCGCGTGACGCTGGAGTATGTCGAGCTCGACTCGAGCGCGCTGCCGCCTGCGGCCGAGCCCGACGAGGCCTCGCTGCGCCAGCGTTACGAGCAGGAAAAGTCGCGCTTTGTCGAACCCGAACAGCGCCTGGTCTCGCACATCCTGGTGCCGGTGGAAGAGGGTGCCGACGAGGCGACCGTCCAGGCGGCCGAGGCGAAGGCGCGCGGGATCGCGCAGCAGGCGCGGTCGGCCGGCGCCGACTTCGCGGAGCTGGCGCGCGCCAATCCCGGCGATCCGGGTTCGGCGGCCAACGGCGGCGACCTGGGCTGGATCCGGCAGGACGGCAGCATGGTCAAGCCGTTCGAAGACGCGGTGTTCGCGGCCGCGGCCGGGACCGTCAGCGATCCGGTCCGCAGCCCGTTCGGCTGGCACGTGATCCAGCTGCGCGAGGTGCGCGCCGGCCAGCAGGTGCCGTTCGAGCAGGTGCGCGACGCGCTGGCGCAGGAACAGGCCCAGGCCGACCGCGAACGCGCGTTCAACGACCTGGTCGGCGGCTTCGTGGACGAGGTCTATCGCAACCCCACCGAGCTCACCGCCGCGGCGAAGAAGGCCGGCCTGGAGGTCCGCACCGCCGGTCCGATCGCGCGGGGCGAGGGCGAAGGCGTGCTCGCCGTGCCCGCGGTGCAGCGCGCGGCGTTCTCCGAGAGCCTGGTGCAGGACAACACCGCCAGCGATCCGATCGAAGTCGCTCCCGACCGCAGCGTGATCATCCGGGTCACGCGCCACGAGCCGGAGCGGGCGTTGACCCTGGCCGAAGCGCGCGACCGCGTCGTCGCGGCCATCCGCGCCGACCGCGCCGCCAAGCGCGTGCAGGCGCAGGCCCAGGAGATGGTGGAGAAGCTCCGGGCCGGCGAATCGCTGCAGTCGCTGGCCGACGCGGCCTCCCTGCAGCTGCAGGACATCAAGGGCATGCCGCGCGGCGCGCCGGTGCCCTCGGAGACGGCGGCCGAGGCCTACTTCAGCGCGCCGGCGCCGGAGGAAGGCAAGGTCTCGCCGGGCCAGGTGGCGCTCCCGGACGGCAGCGTGGTCGTGTTCGCGGTGGCCAAGGTGATCCCGGGAGACGCGTCGGAAGCCAGCGACGTCGAGCGCGACATGTTCCGCCAGCAGATGGCGGCCGTGATCGGCGGCGAGGACGCGCAGACCCTGCAGCGCGCCCTGCGCCAGCAGATGAAGGTGACGGTGGTGGAGGCGCGGCTGTAAGCGCCTGCCACCGCCCACGAAAAAGCCCGGCCTAAGGCCGGGCTTTTTTTTGCCGGGACCCGTGCAGCCGATCCGGCGGCCGCACGGCACCGCACAGGCTTACTCGGTGGTGTCGAGCCCGGTCATGCCGACGATGCTGTAGCCGCCGTCGACGTAGGTGACCTCGCCGGTGATGCCCGAGGCCAGGTCGGAGCACAGGAACGCGGCGGCATTGCCCACGTCCTCGATCGTGACCGTGCGCCGGATGGGCGCGTTGGCCTCGACGTGGCCGAGGATCTTGCGGAAGCCGCCGATGCCGGCGGCCGCGAGCGTCTTGATCGGTCCTGCCGAGATCGCGTTGACGCGGATGCCCTCCGGACCGAGGTTGAGCGCGAGGTAGCGCACGCTGGCCTCCAGCGCCGCCTTGGCCACGCCCATGACGTTGTAGCTGGGCAGGGTGCGGACCGCGCCGAGGTAGCTCAGGGTCAGGATCGCGCCCTGGCGGCCCTGCATCAGCGGCCGCGCGCCCTTGGCCAGCGCGGACAGCGAGTAGGCGGAGATGTCGTGCGCCATCGCGAAGTTCTCGCGGGTCAGGCCGTCGAGGAATTCGCCGGCGATCGCTTCGCGCGGCGCGTAGGCGATGGCGTGGACGAGGATGTCGAAGCCGTCGCTCCAGTGCTTGCCGAGGCCGTCGAACAGCGCGGCGATCTGCGCGTCGCCGGTCACGTCCAGCGGGAACACCGGGCCGCCGCCGAGCTTGGCCGCCGCGTCCTCGACGCGGGACTTCAGCTTCTCGTTCTGGTAGGTGAAGGCCAACTCCGCGCCCTCGCGATGCATCGCCTCGGCAATGCCGTTGGCGATCGAACGCTGGCTGGCGATGCCGGTGATCAGTGCGCGCTTGCCCTGCAGGAAACCCATGGATGACTCGCGATATGGACCGGCGGCTATTCTGCCACGACCGTCGCTCCGGCCCCCGCGGGGTCGATCGCCAGCACCATGCCCGGGCGCAGCACGCCGCGTGCATCCAGGCCGTTGCGCTCGAGCAGTTCGGCCACGCCGAGCCCGTAGCGGCGGGCGATGGCCCAGGCGGAGTCGCCGCGCGCGACCACGTGGGTACGCGCCGGGACGGCTTCGACGAGGGCCGACGCATCGGCCATCGCGTCGGAGATGTCGCTGTCGCTGGCCAGGGCCGGCCGCGGCGTCGCCGCGGCGGCGATCGCGGTGGCGTCGGCACTGGGCAGCAGCACGCGTGCGTTACCGCCGATGCGCGCGATGCGGCCGTTGCCATGGGCCGGATTCAGCCGACGCAGCTGCACCGGGTCGGCGCCATGGGCCCGGGCCAGCGCATCGAGCGAGGCGATCCGGGCCGGGACGGTGGCCGCGGTCAGGATCGGCACCGGCCGGTCGAGCGCCTGCAGCCATTCGCCGGTGTCGCCGGCTTCGGTCAGCAGGCAGGCCAGGGCCTGCAGCTTGCGCACGTAGGCCCGGCTGATCTGGGGCATCGGCAGGGAGGCCGGATCGGCAGTGGCCGGGCGCTGCCCGGCGCTGCGCAGGGCACCGAGCACGCGGTATTCGCCTGCGTTGTAGGCCATCACCGCCAGCCGCCAGTCGCCCGCGAACATGCCGTGCAGGGTGCGCAGGTAGCGCACCGCGGCCTCGGTGGAATCCACCGGCGAAAGCCGGCCGTCGTAGCCCGCCCCGACCGGAACCTTGTGGTTGCGCGCGGTGAGGGCGATGAACTGCCACAGGCCGGCGGGGCCCTGCGGCGACTTCGCGCCGGGGCGGTAGCCGCTTTCCACGAACGGAATCAGCGCGTACTCGGTGGGCAGGTGCACTTCGCGCAGCCGGTCGACCACGTAGCCGAACAGCGGCAGCACGTCGCTGCCCGGCGAGGTGAACTTCTCGGGTGCATGCGCGAAGTGGCGGCGCCAGCGGGCGCGGTCCTCGGCGCTGCAGGCCGGGCCGGACAGGCCCTCGCGGAAGCTGCGGTAGATCTCGAGCCCGCTGCGGGTGCCTGCCGGCAGCACCACGGTCGACTGGGCTGGCGCGTTTTCCGGCGGGGGCGCATCGGAGTCGACCGTGCCAGTCCCGGGCTGCGCCTGGGCGTCGCCCAGGGCCGCCTCCCCTGCCGTGTCGCCACGGGCATGGGCCGGGACCGCCAGCGCGCCCATCAGCGCGAGGCTCCCGGCGAGGGCCAGCGCCCTCATGCGCGGAATCCGTCCTTCCAGCGCCGCAGCGCGGCGAATGCCTCGACCCGGTCGCCTTCGACGCCGGGCTCGCGCGCGGCGCCGGCCGCG
>JAEXTE010000422.1 GCA_023453655.1 Pseudomonadota bacterium | reverse complement strand
GTGAAGGCGCGCGCGCCTGGGCTTCGCCGCCCTGCTGGCCGACGCGCCACCGCCGGCGGCGCTGGAGGCGGCGATCGCGGCGGATCCGGGCGACCTGCGCGCGCGCCACCTGCTCGGCGTGCACCGGATCGTGGGCAACGACCCGGAAGGCGGCCTCGAGCAGTTCCTGGAGATGCTGCAGCGCGACCGCAGCTTCGAGGACGGCCTGCCCCGGCGCGCCCTGATCGATGCCTTCCGCATCGTCGAGGACGCCGAGCTGGTGGGCCGCTACCGCCGCCGCATGGCGTCGCTGCTGCTGGTCTGAGGGCGCGGCGCGAACGCGCTCAGCTCAGCCACAGCGTGATGGTGAACTGCAGCGCGCGGTACACGACCACGTTGACCAGCACCGTGCCGGCCAGCAGGGCCAGCGCTCCCAGCGCGGCGCGTCCGCGTCCAACGCCATAGCCGCGCGCCACCTGCCGCCAGGTCCAGGCGGCCAGGGCACCGAGGAAGAGCAGCGACAGCGCCGTGACCGCGCCGCGCGGCCCGGCGTACTGCTGGATCCAGCGCACCGCCTGGCCGAACGCCAGCGTCGCCGGCACCAGCATGGCGAAGAAGTGCAGGGTCACCACCACATGTTCGGCGTAATAGCGCCGCGTGCCGGCCAGCGCGGCCATCAGCAGCAGCGCCACGAACGGCACGTGCAGCACCAGCAGCGCCTTGCTCACGTCGCCGGCGATGGCATCGTAGTCGCGGCGCAGCTGCGCAAGGGTGTAGCCCTCGCCGCCGCTGGCACGCTCGCGCGCGTCGCGTTGCGCCACCACGCGTTCGACCAGCCCGGTGGTCACCACGCGATGCAGCTGTCCGGGAAATCGCTCGATGCCCGGCGCCGCCTCGTCGCCCAGTGCCGCCGCCGCAACCGGTCCCGGCACCTGGCTGGCGAACGACAGGTCGAAGGCGGCACGCAGCGGGGCCATGAAGTACACGACATTGGCGAGCAGGAACAGGCTCAGCGGCGGCAGCCAGCGGCGCCTGCGGCCCGCAATGTAGTCGCGGTCGAGCAGCCCCGGGCGGAACGCCAGCGCCCGCAACGTGCCCCACAGGCGGCCGTCGAGGTCGGTCAGCAGCTCGAAAGCCTGCGCCAGCAGGTTAGCCAGGCGGCGGTCGGCCTCCACGAACCGCTTCTGGCCGCAGGCCGCGCACCACTCGCCGGTGAGCAGGGCGCCACAGTTGCGGCAGGCTTCGTTGGCTGGCACGGCGTGCTCCGGCTCCGGACCCCGGCATTCGAACACGCGCGGGCCCACGAAGGAACATTCCATACCTTTGCGTATGGTAGAGTCCCAGCCCCCCACTCGCCCCCTGCCGCGCCATGACCCGCCTGCTGGCCCGAATCCGCTGGATGTTCAACCTGTGGCCTCCGTTCCTGCTGAGCGGCATCCACGTGACCCACATGTCGCCCGACTGGCGCTACGCGCGGGTCGAGCTTCGCATGCGCCCCTGGAACCGCAACTACGTCGGCACGCATTTCGGCGGCAGCCTGTTCGCGATGACCGATCCGTTCTGGATGTTCATGACCCTGCAGTCGCTGGGCCGCGACTACATCGTGTGGGACAAGGCCGCCGAGATCGAATTCGTAAAGCCCGGCCGCGGCGTGGTGGTGGCCGAGTTCCACCTGCCCGAATCGACGCTGGACACGATGCGCCGCGAGACCGCGTCGGGGCAGAAGTACCTGCCCTGGTTCGACCTCGACGTGCGCGACGCGCAGGGCGACGTGGTCGCGCGCGTGCGCAAGCAGCTCTACGTGCGCCGCAAGCGCGACCGGACCGGGTCCGCCGCCGACTGACGCGGCTCCCGCCGTCGCGGACGGAGGCGCCAGGTTGCGCACGGATTCACTGCCAGCGCGGCGCGCCTTGTATATCCTCCCCCGTGGAACCAGGGGAGCTTCATGGGTAAAGGGGCAAGCGCCAGCACGCAGGTGCCGATGCCGGACATCGCCGGCTACCGGTTGACGCGCGTGATCGGCGAGGGCGGCATGTCGACCGTGTACCTCGGCACGCAGGTGTCGCTGGGGCGCGAGGTGGCGATCAAGCTCATGCGTCCGGAAGCGCTGGCCGACGAGGTCAGCCGCCGCCGCTTCGAGAACGAGGCGCGCACGATCGCGCGGCTGGAGCATCCGCACATCGTCGGCATCCACGAGGTCGGACGCAGCGCCGACGGCCTGCCCTGGTATGCGATGCCCTACCTGCCGCGCGGCCACGTCGGCCAGCGCGACCTCACCGGCGATCCGGAGCGCGTGCGCGAGATCCTGCGCGCCCTGCTGTCGGCGCTGGGCTACGCGCATGCGCGCGGCGTCGTGCACCGCGACGTCAAGGCCGAGAACGTGCTGTTCGACGAGGCCGACCGGCCGCTGCTGGCCGACTTCGGCATCGCCCTGCGCCGCGGCCACGGCACCCGCGTCACCATGACCGGGCTGGCCGTGGGCAGCACCGCCTACATGGCGCCCGAGCAGGCGCGCGGCGAACAGGTCGACCACCGCGCCGACCTGTACAGCGTCGGCGTGCTGGCCTGGGAAATGCTGGCCGGTGAGCTGCCCTACAAGGCGGACGACGCACTGGCGATGGCGATCCAGCACGCGCAGAAGCCAGTGCCGAAGCTTCCGCCCGGACTGCGCCACTGGCAGCGGTTCATGGAACGCGCCCTGGCCAAGTCGCCGGCGAGGCGCTTCCACGATGCGGCGCAGATGCTGTCCGCGCTCGAGCAGGTGCCGGCCTCTGCGCATGCAGGCACCTGGCCCGGCTTGCCGGTGGTGCAGCGCCTGCGCGCCGTGCCGGGCATGGCCTGGATCGGACTGGCGCTGGTGGTCGCGGCGGCGCTCGGGCTGGCGCTGCAGCGCACGGGTCCCGTCATGCCCGCCACCGGCTCCCCGCCCGCCCTTGCTGCCGGCGTGGCGCCGCCGGCCGTGCACCCGCCCGCGCCGACCGATGGCGATGCGATGCATGGCGCCGCGCCGCTGTCGCCTGCCGACCTCGCGATCGACCGCATGCACGAGCGGATCGCGGCCGGCCGCCTGGCCTGGCCGGCGGAGGACAGCGC
>JAEXTE010000053.1 GCA_023453655.1 Pseudomonadota bacterium | reverse complement strand
CCGATGCGCTCCTTCTTGCCCTTGACCGAGTTCAGCACCGCGTCGCCGGCGTTGAGCGTGCCGGAATAGACGCGGAAGAAGGTCAGCGAGCCCACGAACGGGTCGGTCATGATCTTGAACGCCAGCGCCGAGAACGGGGCCTTGTCGCTGGATTCGCGGGTCAGCTCCTTGGTCTCGTCGTCGACGTCCACGCCCTTCACCGCCGGCACGTCCACCGGCGACGGCAGCAGCTTGACCACGCCGTCGAGCATGGCCTGCACGCCCTTGTTCTTGAACGCGGTGCCGCAGAACATCGGCACGATCTCGGTCGCCAGCGTGCGGGCACGCAGCGCACCGTAGATCTCGTCCTCGGTCAGCTCCTCGCCGCCCAGGTACTTGTCCATCAGCTCTTCGTTGGCCTCGGCGGCCGACTCGACCATGAAGGCGCGCGCCTCCTCGGCCTGGGCCTGCAGCTCGGCCGGGATGTCGCGGTACTCGAAGCTCAGGCCCTGCGAAGCGCTGTCCCAGTGGATCGCCTTCATCTTGACCAGGTCGACCACGCCCTCGAAGCCGTCCTCGGCGCCGATCGGCACCTGCATCGGCACCGGCACGGCGCCCAGGCGCGACTTCAGCTGGTCGCGGACCTTGAAGAAGTTGGCGCCGGTGCGGTCCATCTTGTTGACGAACGCGATGCGCGGCACGTGGTACTTGTTGGCCTGGCGCCACACGGTTTCGGACTGCGGCTGCACGCCGCCGACCGCGCACAGCACGAACACCGCGCCGTCGAGCACGCGCAGGCTGCGCTCGACCTCGATGGTGAAGTCGACGTGCCCGGGGGTATCGATGATGTTGAAGCGGTGCTCCGGCATGGACTTGTCCATGCCCTTCCAGAACGCCGTGGTCGCGGCCGACTGGATCGTGATGCCGCGTTCCTGCTCCTGCTCCATCCAGTCCATCGTCGCGGCGCCGTCGTGCACCTCGCCGATCTTGTGGCTCTTGCCGGTGTAGAACAGGATGCGCTCCGACGTCGTCGTCTTGCCGGCGTCGATGTGCGCCATGATGCCGAAGTTGCGGTAGCGTTCGATGGGGGTCGTGCGGGCCACGGGTATGCCTCAGATTCGATGCTGTGGAAGTCCGCGCAGCTGGGCGGGGACCGTCGCGAAGGACTCGCTTCTTCAATGGCCGAATGCCGCCTGTCGGCGGCATCGGACATCGCATGCGGCAGGGCCGCAGGAAGTGGCGCCAGGGGCGCCGTCGGGGGCCGAAGCACGGCCCCACTCGGGGATTACCAGCGGTAGTGCGCGAACGCCTTGTTCGCATCCGCCATGCGGTGCGTTTCCTCGCGCTTCTTGATCGCGCCGCCGCGGCTCTCGGACGCGTCGATCAGTTCGGCGGCCAGCTTGCGCGGCATCGAGTTCTCGCCGCGCTTGCGCGCCGACTCGATCAGCCAGCGCATGGCCAGCGCCATGCGGCGCGACTGGCGCACTTCGACCGGCACCTGGTAGGTGGCGCCGCCGACGCGACGGGACTTCACCTCGACCGCCGGGGACACGTTGCTCAGGGCCTTTTCGACCACTTCGACGGCATTGCCGTTCTTCTCGCCGATGACGTCCATGGCGCCGTACACGATCTTCTCGGCGACCGACTTCTTGCCGCTCTGCATGACCATGTTGATGAAACGCGCGATGATCTCGCTGCCGTGCTTGGGATCGGGCAGGACCGAGCGCTGGGGAGTATTGCCTTTACGCGACATGATTCAGTTTCCTCAGGCCTTCGGGCGCTTGGCGCCGTACTTGGAACGCGCCTGCTTGCGCTTGGCGACGCCGGCGGCGTCGAGCGAGCCGCGCACGGTGTGGTAACGCACGCCGGGCAGGTCCTTGACGCGACCGCCGCGGATCAGCACCACGCTGTGCTCCTGCAGGTTGTGGCCTTCGCCGCCGATGTACGAGATGACCTCGTACCCGTTGGTCAGGCGCACCTTGGCGACCTTGCGAAGGGCCGAGTTCGGCTTCTTCGGGGTGGTGGTGTACACGCGCGTGCACACGCCACGCCGCTGCGGGCAGTTGGCCAGCGCGGGCGACGTGCTCTTGTAGATTTCAGGGCTGCGCGGCTTGCGCACCAGCTGATTGATCGTTGCCATCGGTCAGGGGTTTCTTGGGTTTCGGGGCGGATGCCCTCGTGAAAACGACGGCAGGCGGGAATCCCCACCTGCCGAGACGAAAAAGTATAGCCCGCGCTGACGGAGACCGTCAACGCAAGCCATGCTCCATGGTCCCGTCGCGGCGGTTTCCCGCTGCCGGACCAACTGCCTCCGCCCGTCCTGGGCCGAAAACGAGGCGCTCCCTGCGCCTCATTTCGAGATCTGGGCCCCCTGCCGGGGGCCGGGTGTCGCGTCTCAGCTCGCGCTGGACTCCTGCTCGCCTTCGCCCGCCGGCGCGTCCTCGATCATGACCGTGGACGGATCGGCCGCGGCCGGGGCCTGGACCGGGGCGCCGGACAGCGCCTCCAGCTCGGACTCGGTCAGGCCGGTGGCCTTGTTGCGACGGCGGGTATGGTACGCCAGACCGGTGCCGGCCGGAATCAGGCGGCCGACGATCACGTTCTCCTTCAGGCCGCGCAGGCTGTCGCGGGTGCCGCGGACGGCCGCCTCGGTCAGCACGCGGGTGGTTTCCTGGAAGGACGCCGCCGACAGGAACGACTCGGTCGCCAGCGAGGCCTTGGTGATGCCCAGCAGGACCGGCTCGACCTTGACCGGAAGCTCGTTGCGCGCCTCCAGCTTCTGGTTCTCCTCGATCACGCGCTGGCGCTCGGCCTGCTCGCCGGCCAGGTAGCGGCTGTCGCCCGGGTCGGTGATCTCGACCTTGCGCAGCATCTGGCGAATGATCACCTCGATGTGCTTGTCGTTGATCTTCACGCCCTGCAGGCGGTAGACGTCCTGGATCTCCTTGGTCAGGTACGAGGCCAGCGGTTCGACGCCCAGCAGGCGCAGGATGTCCTGCGGGCTCGGCTCGCCGTCCACCACGGTCTCGCCCTTCTCCACGTGCTCGCCTTCGAACACGATGATCTGGCGGTACTTGGGGATCAGCTCCTCATGGTCCTCGCCGTCCGCGCCCTTGATGATCAGGCGCTGCTTGCCCTTGGTGTCCTTGCCGAAGCTGACCACGCCCGACTTCTCGGCCAGGATCGCCGGATCCTTGGGCTTGCGCGCCTCGAACAGGTCGGCCACGCGCGGCAGACCGCCGGTGATGTCTCGGGTCTTGGACGCTTCCTGCGGGATCTTGGCGACCACGGCGCCCACGCCCACCGGGGCGCCGTCCTGCAGGTTGACGATCGAGCGCGGCGGCAGCAGGTACTGCGCCGGCAGGTCGGTGCCCGGGATGCTGAGGTCGTTGCCGGCCTTGTCGACGATGCGCACGATCGGACGCAGGTCCTTGCCCTGCGAGCCGCGGCGCTTGGGATCGGTGATCTCGCGCGAGGCCAGGCCGGTCAGCTCGTCGGTCTTCTCGATGACGGTGACGCCGTCGACGAAGTCCACGAAGCGGATGAAACCCGCCACTTCCGAGACGATCGGGTGGTTGTGCGGATCCCAGTTGGCGACGGTCTGGCCGGCCTTGATCTCGGCCGCGTCCTTGACGGTGATGGTCGCGCCGTAGGGCAGCTTGTAGCGCTCGCGCTCGCGGCCGTGGCCGTCGAGCACCGAGAGCTCGCCCGAGCGCGACACCACGGTCAGGTTGCCGCTGGCGTGCTGCACCGTCTTGAGGTTGTTGAACTTGATCGAGCCGGTGGTCTTGACCGTCACGTTGTCGATGGCGGCCGCACGCGACGCCGCGCCACCGATGTGGAACGTACGCATCGTGAGCTGCGTGCCGGGCTCGCCGATCGACTGCGCGGCCACCACGCCCACGGCCTCGCCGAGGTTGACGATATGGCCACGACCCAGGTCGCGGCCATAGCAGTGCGCGCAGACGCCGAAGCTGCTTTCGCAGGTGATGGTCGAGCGCACCTTGAACGATTGCACGCCCGCATCTTCCAGCTTCTGCACCCAGGCTTCGTCGAGCAGGGTGTTGCGGGTGACGATCGGATCCTCGTCGTTGCCCGGCAGGAACACGTCCTCGGCCACGACGCGACCCAGCACGCGGTCGCGCAGCGGCTCGACCACGTCGCCGCCTTCCACGATCGGGGTCATGGTCAGGCCGTTCATGGTGCCGCAGTCGCTCTCGGTGATCACCACGTCCTGCGCCACGTCGACCAGGCGGCGGGTCAGGTAACCGGAGTTCGCGGTCTTCAGCGCGGTGTCCGCCAGGCCCTTTCGGGCGCCGTGGGTCGAGATGAAGTACTGCTGGACGTTCAGGCCCTCGCGGAAGTTCGAGGTGATCGGCGTCTCGATGATCGAGCCGTCGGGCTTGGCCATCAGGCCGCGCATGCCGGCCAGCTGGCGGATCTGCGCCTGCGAACCACGCGCGCCGGAGTCGGCCATGATGTAGATCGAGTTCATCGACTTCTGGTCGATCGTCTCGCCCTTGGCGTTGGTCACCTTCTCGGTGCCGATCGTGTCCATCATCGCCTTGGCCACGCGCTCGTTGGTGCGCGACCAGATGTCGACCACCTTGTTGTAGCGCTCGCCCGCGGTGACCAGGCCCGACTGGTACTGCTGCTGGATCTCAAGCACCTCGGCCTCGGCCTCGGCGAGGATGCCCTTCTTCTCGTCGGGGATGGTCATGTCGTCGATGCCGATCGACACGCCCGCGCGGGTGGCGAAGCCGAAGCCGGTGTACATCAGCTTGTCGGCGAACACCACCGTGTCCTTCAGGCCCAGCTGGCGATAGCAGCTGTTGATCAGGCGCGAGATGTTCTTCTTGGTCAGCTCGGTGTTGGCCAGCGCGAACGGCAGGCCCTCCGGCAGGATCTCGGCCAGCAGCGAACGGCCCACCGTGGTGTCCACGATCGAGGTCTTCTTCTCGCGGTTGCCTTCCTCGTCGATCACCGTCTCGGTGATGCGCACCTTCACCTTGGCGTGCAGGCCCGCGACCTTGTTGTCGTAGGCGCGGCGCGCCTCGGCGACGTTGGCGAACACCATGCCTTCGCCCGGGGTGTTTTCCAGGGCGCGGGTCATGTAGTACAGGCCGAGCACCACGTCCTGCGACGGCACGATGATCGGCTCGCCGTTGGCGGGCGAGAGGATGTTGTTGGTCGACATCATCAGCGCGCGCGCTTCCAGCTGGGCCTCGAGGCTCAGCGGGACGTGCACGGCCATCTGGTCGCCGTCGAAGTCGGCGTTGAACGCGGTGCAGACCAGCGGGTGCAGCTGGATCGCCTTGCCTTCGATCAGCACCGGCTCGAACGCCTGGATGCCCAGGCGGTGCAGGGTCGGCGCGCGGTTGAGCAGCACCGGGTGCTCGCGGATCACCTCTTCGAGGATGTCCCACACCTCGGCCTCTTCGCGCTCGACCAGCTTCTTGGCGGCCTTGATCGTCGTGGCCAGGCCACGGCGCTGCAGCTTGGCGAAGATGAAGGGCTTGAACAGCTCCAGCGCCATCTTCTTCGGCAGGCCGCACTCGTGCAGGCGCAGGGTCGGGCCGACCACGATGACCGAACGGCCCGAGTAGTCGACGCGCTTGCCAAGCAGGTTCTGGCGGAAGCGGCCCTGCTTGCCCTTGATCATGTCGGCCAGCGACTTGAGCGGGCGCTTGTTGGTGCCGGTGATGGCGCGGCCGCGGCGGCCGTTGTCCATCAGCGCGTCGACCGACTCCTGCAGCATGCGCTTCTCGTTGCGCACGATGATGTCGGGCGCATTGAGTTCGAGCAGGCGGCGCAGGCGGTTGTTGCGGTTGATGACGCGGCGGTACAGGTCGTTGAGGTCCGAGGTCGCGAAGCGGCCGCCGTCCAGCGGGACCAGCGGACGCAGGTCCGGCGGAAGCACCGGCAGCACGGTCATGACCATCCACTCGGGGCGGTTGCCCGACTCGAGGAAGGCCTCGACCAGCTTGATGCGCTTGGTGAGGCGCTTGAGCTTGGTCTCAGAACCGGTCGCGGCGATCTCTTCCTTGAGCTTCACCACCTCGGCCTGCAGGTCGATCGTGCGCAGCAGGTCGTAGACGGCCTCGGCGCCCATCGCGGCGTCGAAGTCGTCGCCGTGCTCCTGGCGCATCTGCATGAACTGCTCTTCGTTGAGCAGCTGGCCGCGCTCGAGCGGGGTCAGGCCCGGCTCGGTGACCACGAACGCCTCGAAATACAGGATGCGCTCGATGTCGCGCAGGGTCATGTCCAGCATCAGGCCGATGCGCGAGGGCAGCGACTTGAGGAACCAGATGTGCGCGACCGGCGAGGCCAGGTCGATATGGCCCATGCGCTCGCGGCGCACCTTGGCCAGGGTGACCTCGGTGCCGCACTTCTCGCAGACCACACCGCGGTGCTTCATGCGCTTGTACTTGCCGCACAGGCACTCGTAGTCCTTGATCGGCCCGAAGATGGCGGCGCAGAACAGGCCGTCGCGCTCGGGCTTGAAGGTACGGTAGTTGATGGTCTCGGGCTTCTTCACCTCGCCGTAGGACCACGAACGGATCAGGTCGGGCGAGGCCAGCGCGATCTTGATCGCGTCGAAGTCGGGCGTCGGACGCTGCTGGTTGAAGAGGTTGAGCAGATCTTTCATTTCTTTCTCCAGGAATGAGGATGTCGAGGTGGTTCCGTTGCCCGCGCGGGAAGGGCGCTGCCCTGCCCGCGCGCGGTGCCTCAGTGCTCCTCAAGCTCCATGTTGATCGCCAGCGAGCGGATTTCCTTCACCAGCACGTTGAAGGACTCCGGCATGCCGGCGACCATCTCGTACTCGCCATCGACGATGTTCTTGTACATCTGGTTGCGGCCCTGCACGTCGTCGGACTTCACCGTCAGCATCTCCTGCATGGTGTAAGCCGCGCCATAGGCTTCCAGCGCCCACATTTCCATTTCGCCGAAGCGCTGGCCGCCGAACTGCGCCTTGCCGCCCAGCGGCTGCTGGGTGACGAGCGAGTACGGACCGGTCGAACGCGCGTGCATCTTGTCGTCGACCAGGTGGTTGAGCTTCAGCATGTGCATGTAGCCCACGGTCACCTTGCGCTCGAACGCCTCGCCGGTACGGCCGTCGAACAGCTGCGCCTGGCCGCTGGTGGGCAGGTCGGCCAGCTCGAGCATGCGCTTGATCTCGGCCTCGCTGGCACCGTCGAACACCGGGGTAGCCATCGGCACGCCGTCGGTCAGGTTCCTGGCCAGGGTCAGCAGCTCCTCGTCGCTGAACTGCTTGAGGTCCACGCGCTGCGCGACCAGTTCCTTGTCGTGGTTGTAGATCTCGTCGAGGAACTTGCGCAGCTCGGCGACCTTGGCCTGCGCCTGCAGCATCTGGTCGATCTTGCGGCCCAGCCCCTTGGCGGCCCACCCCAGGTGGGTCTCGAGGATCTGGCCGATGTTCATACGGCTCGGCACGCCCAGCGGGTTGAGCACGATGTCGACCGTCTCGCCGTTGGCCATGTGCGGCATGTCCTCGACCGGGACGATGGTGGACACCACGCCCTTGTTGCCGTGGCGGCCGGCCATCTTGTCGCCCGGCTGGATGCGGCGCTTCACGGCCAAGTAGACCTTGACCATCTTGAGCACGCCCGGGGCGAGGTCGTCGCCCTGCATGATCTTGCCGCGCTTGTCGGCGAAGCGCTTCTCGAACTCCTTCTCGTGGACCTCGATCTGCTTCTGCGCACGCTCGATCGCCTCGGCGGCATCGTCGTCCTTCATCCGCAGCTGGAACCAGTCGGACTTCTTCAGGCCGTCGAGCACCAGCGAGGTGACGGTGTCGCCCTTCTTCAGGCCCGGGCCGCCGTTGGCGACCTTGCCCAGCAGCTGCGAACGCAGGCGGTCGTAGATCGCCGCCTCGAGGATGCGGAACTGGTCGTCGAAGTCCTTCTTGACGCGCTTGACCTCGGATTCCTCGATCTGGCGCGCGCGCTTGTCCTTCTCGATGCCGTCGCGGGTGAAGACCTGCACGTCGATGACGGTGCCGTCCATGCCCGGCGGCACGCGCAGCGAGCTGTCCTTCACGTCGGAGGCCTTCTCGCCGAAGATCGCGCGCAGCAGCTTCTCTTCCGGCGTCAGCTGGCTCTCGCCCTTGGGCGTGACCTTGCCGACCAGGATGTCGCCGGCGCGGACCTCGGCACCGATGTACACCACGCCCGACTCGTCGAGGCGGTTGAGCGCCTGCTCGGAGACGTTCGGGATGTCGGCCGAGATCTCCTCCGGCCCGAGCTTGGTGTCGCGGGCGACCGCGGTCAGCTCCTCGATGTGGATCGTGGTGTAGCGGTCTTCCTGGACCACGCGCTCGGACAGCAGGATCGAGTCTTCGAAGTTGTAGCCGTTCCAGGGCATGAACGCGACCAGCATGTTCTGGCCCAGGGCCAGCTCGCCGATGTCGGTCGAGGGGCCGTCGGCCAGCACGTCGCCGCGCGCGACCACGTCGCCCACGTTCACCAGCGGGGTCTGGTTGATGCAGGTGTTCTGGTTGGAGCGCGTGTACTTGATCAGGTTGTAGATGTCGACGCCGGCGTCGGTCTCGCCGGAGATCTCGTCCTCGTTGACCTTGACCACGATGCGGCCGGCGTCGATCTGCTCGATCACGCCGCCGCGGCGCGCGTTCACCGTCACGCCCGAGTCGCGCGCCACGGCGCGCTCGATGCCGGTGCCGACCAGCGGCTTCTGCGCACGCAGCGTGGGCACGGCCTGGCGCTGCATGTTCGCGCCCATCAGCGCGCGGTTGGCGTCGTCGTGCTCCAGGAACGGCACCAGCGCCGCGGCGACCGACACGGTCTGCATCGGCGAGACGTCCATGTAGTGGATCTCGGCCGGCGGCTTGAGCAGGTTCTCGCCCTGGAAGCGGCAGGAGACGAACTGGGCGTCGAGGTTGCCCTTGGCGTCCTGCGGCGAGTCGGCCTGCGCGATGACGAACTCGTTCTCCTCGATCGCCGACAGGTACTCGAGCTCGTCGGTGACGCGCCCGTCCACGACCTTGCGGTACGGCGTCTCGAGGAAGCGGTAGCGGTTGGTGCGGGCGAATACGGCCAGGGAGTTGATCAGGCCGATGTTCGGGCCTTCAGGCGTCTCGATGGTGCAGACGCGGCCGTAATGGGTCGGGTGCACGTCGCGCACTTCGAAGCCGGCGCGCTCGCGGGTCAGGCCGCCCGGGCCCAGCGCCGAGACGCGGCGCTTGTGGGTGACCTCCGACAGCGGGTTGTTCTGGTCCATGAACTGCGACAGCTGCG
>JAEXTE010000410.1 GCA_023453655.1 Pseudomonadota bacterium | reverse complement strand
GCGCTGTCCTGGCTGACGCTCAATATCGGCCACCTGCTGGCGATGGCGCCGCCGCAGTACCAGGCGCTGCACGACCGCATCGCCGGGACCCGCGTGCTGGGGGTCCGGCCGGATGCGGCGCTGCCCGGCTGGGCATGGGCCTGGCTCGCGCTGCAGGCGCTGGCGGCCCTGGCCGCACTGGCGTGGCTGTTCGCCGCGATGCAGGCGGCGATGCAGCGCGCGCTCGACGCGCTGCTGCTGTTCTAGCCGCGCCGCGGGCGGCGGACGCCGAGGCGACGCCGTCAGAGTTCGACCAGGTGGTCCGGCAGCGGCGGCGGCGCGACCGGCTCGGCGCAGATGTCGCGCCACATGTGGTACATCACGCCGAACATCACCACGTACATCAGCAGGATCATGCCGAGGTAGACCGGCGCGACCAGCAGCGCGCCCAGCGCCGGATGCACCAGGCCGCCGACCAGCATGAGCACGCCGCCCACCAGGGTCACCACCAGGGTCAGCGCGAGCAGCGCGACGATCGCCAGCGCCGACATCACCACGATCGGCAGCAGGTTCTTGAGTGCGCCGGCGAGGCCGTCGCCGATCGCCGCCAGCACGCCGCGGCCGCCCAGCGCGACCTGGCCGAAGCCGATCGCATAGGCGCCGCCGAGGAACAGGCCGAACAGCAGGCCCAGCGCCATCACCATCCCCAGGCCCGGCGGCGGCGCCGGGATGTCGTCCGGCTGCACCGGCTTGCCGCCGGCGTCCACGGTCAGCTGCACCAGTTGCATGTACCACTCCGGCAGGCCCTGGCCGAAGCTGCCGACGATGGTGCCGAACACCAGCAGGTAGAGCGCGGTCATCAGCAGTCCGAAGCCGACCAGGCGACCCGCGCCGTGGCCCGCGCGGAACGGCTCGAACACTCCGCCGACGCTGGCCGGACGGCCGCGCTCGACGGCATCGATCACGCGCAGCACGCCGCCGATCAGCAGCGGGAACACGATCAGCGAGGCCAGGGTGCTCAGCCCGGCGACGGTGAGCAGGGCGGTCGGCTGCCCGCCCAGCCGCGGCTGCAGGATCATCTGCATCACGCTCGGCAGGACCGCCAGCAGGGCCACGACCGCGATCGCGCCGATCACCGCCTTCGGGTTCCCGCGCCCCAGGTTGAGCGCCCGCGACAGCCACGACCATCCGGTGGCCGGACCCATTGCCCGCGTCGACATGACTGCCCTGCTTTGCCTTCGAAGTGGCCCTGCCACGATGGCGGACATGCTACTGCATCGGCCGCGCGCAGCCCCGGGGAACGCGCGCGGCCGCAGCGTTCCCGGCGCGGCGTCGCGCCCTTCGCGGCTTTTCTTCGCCCGCAGGGGAACGTTGATGGGCGACGCGACGCGGCGAGGATCCGGAAAGTCGGCGCCGGCGCACGCGACGACTCGATGGTCTCCCAGCCAGCCCCTCCTCCGCAGGCGGGAGTGGGAAGACAGGCGGTTTGAAGCCAAGCGGCACGCGCAACTTCGCGCCTCTGCCCCTTCCCCCGCTTGCGTGGGAAGGCCGGGATGGGGACGTGACGCCGCGAGGATCCGGAAGTGGGCGCCTGCGCGCGGCGATTGATGCGCCCCACCCCTACTCCGCAGGCGGAGGAGGGTGAAGACCGACGGTTTGAAGCCAGGCGGCACGCGCAACTTCGCGCCCCTGCCCCTTCCCCCGCTTGCGGGGGAAGGTTGGGATGGGGACGCGACGCCGAGGATCCAGAAGTGGGCGCCGACACGCGGCGCCCTGGCAGACCCCCACCCCAGCCCTCCCCGCGAGCGGGGGAGGGAGGAAAACGTGCGGCGGAAGGAGCTGAGCGCTCAACCGCTGCCTGAGCCGACGGTTGCCTTACCTGACCACTGCCTCATTCGGCCGGCGGCAGCACCGCCAGCACTTCCTCGACCGTGGTCACGCCCTGCGCGACTTTCTCGGCCCCGGCCATCCGCAGCGTGCGCAGGCCCTCGCCGACCGCGGCGCGGGCGAAGGCCGCCAGCTCCATGTCCGGACGGATCCGGGCACGCAACAGCGCACTCACCGGCATCAGTTCGTACAGGCCCACGCGGCCGAGGTAGCCGGTGTTGCGGCACTCCAGGCAACCGACCGGGCCGTTGGCGGACGCGGGCACCGGCGGCGGGTGCGGCCCGGGCAGCAACGCGTGCCAGGCCTCGGGGCTGGGCGGCCTGGGCACCTTGCAGTGCGGGCAAAGCGTGCGCACCAGGCGCTGGGCGAGCACGCCATTGAGCGTGGAGGCGATCAGGTAGTGCGGCAGGCCGAGGTCGAGCAGGCGGGTGATCGCCGAAGGCGCGTCGTTGGTGTGCAGGGTCGAGAGCACCAGGTGGCCGGTGAGCGAGGCCTGCACCGCCATCTGCGCGGTGTCCAGGTCGCGGATCTCGCCGATCATGATGATGTCGGGATCCTGGCGCAGCAGGGTGCGCACGCCCTGGGCGAAGCCCAGGTCGATCGCGTGGTGCACCTGCATCTGGTTGAGCTCGGGCGCGATCATCTCGATCGGGTCCTCGACCGTGCAGACGTTGACGTCGCTGGTCGCCAGCCGCTTGAGCGTGGAATACAGCGTGGTGGTCTTGCCCGAACCGGTGGGGCCGGTGACCAGCACGATGCCGTGCGGCCGGCCGGTGAGCTCCTGCCAGGTGGCGGCCTCGCCGGCGTCGAAGCCCAGCTGCTCGATGCTCTTGAACGCGGTGTCGGGGTCGAAGATGCGCATCACGCACTTCTCGCCGAAGGCCGTGGGCATGGTCGACAGGCGCATCTCCACCTCGCGCCCGCCCGGCGATCGGGTCTTGATGCGCCCGTCCTGCGGCCGCCGGCGCTCGGCCAGGTCCATGCGCCCGAGCACCTTGATGCGCGAGACCACCGCGGTCATCACCGCCGGCGGCATCTCGAACACCTTGTGCAGCACGCCGTCGATGCGGAAGCGCACCCGGCCCACGTCGCGGCGCGGTTCGAGGTGGATGTCGGAGGCGCGCTGCTCGTAGGCGTACTGCAGCAGCCAGTCGACGATGTTGACGATGTGGTGGTCGTCGGCGTTGACGTCGCCGGCGCGGCCGAGTTCGACCAGCTGCTCGAAGCTCGGCGCCGCGGTGGCCTTGTCGCCATCGGCATGCGCGCCGCGCACCGAGCGGGTGACGCCGAAGAACTCCATCGTGTAGCGGTGCAGGTCGAGCGGGTTGGCCACCACCAGCTCGATCTCGCGGCGCAGCAGGCGCTGCACGTCGGCCACCCAGTCCACCGCCAGCGGTTCGCTGGTGGCGACGCGCACGCGGTCGGCCAGCACCTCCACCGGCAGGATCCGGTGGCGGCGCGCGTAGGCGTGGGACACCAGGTCGGTGACCTCGCCCACCCGGATCTTCGTCGGATCGATGCGCAGGTAGGGGCGGCCACTTGCAGCGGCGAGCCATTCGGTCAGCGCCTCCAGCCCCAGCTCGCTGCCCGGGCGCTGTGCCGAGGGCAGCTTGAGGTTGGCCAGCAGCACCAGCGGGTGCACGGCGTCGAGCCCGCGCACGTGGCGCGCGCTGGCGCGCGCGTGTTCGGCTTCCTTCGGCGCGAGCAGGCCGTCGGCCACCAGCGCGGCGACCACCGGCTCGATCGCCAGGCGGCCGGGCGGCAGGCGCGCGGCGGTCGGCGCGGAGCGGCTGGCGAGCGGTTCGTTCAACGCGGCTCCGTGGCCGGAAACGCCGGCCGTTGCGGGGTCCGCCGCTATACTAGCGCGCCGCGCGAACGCGCCGACCCTCCGCGCCATGACCGGACCCACGTTCCAGGAACTGATCACCCGCCTCAACGCCTATTGGGCGGCGCAGGGCTGCGTGCTCATCCAGCCGCTCGACCTCGAGGTCGGCGCGGGCACCTTCCACCCGGCCACCTTCCTGCGCGCGCTCGGCCCCGAGCCGTGGAACGCGGCCTACGTGCAGCCCTCGCGCCGCCCCACCGACGGCCGCTACGGCGAGAACCCCAACCGCCTGCAGCACTACTACCAGTACCAGGTGGCGATGAAGCCCAGCCCGGACAACATCGTCGAGCTGTACTTCGGCTCGCTCAAGGAGCTGGGCATCGATCCGCTGGTGCACGACCTGCGCCTGGTCGAGGACAACTGGGAATCGCCGACGCTGGGCGCCTGGGGCCTGGGCTGGGAAGTCTGGCTCAACGGCATGGAAGTCACCCAGTTCACCTACTTCCAGCAGGCCGGCGGCCTGGAGTGCAGGCCGGTGCTGGGCGAGATCACCTACGGCCTCGAGC
>JAEXTE010000047.1 GCA_023453655.1 Pseudomonadota bacterium | reverse complement strand
CTCGCGATCCAGGCGAAAAACCACGGTGAAACCGGGGGCTTTCGCCGATCGCGATTCAGTCGGCGGACATGCCCTCACGCACGCTGCACAGGCCGCACGCAGGATGCGGAACGATGAAGCCAAGCGCGTCACGCCGTCCGCTGTCGGGTCTGCTGTTCCTGCTGCTCGTTGCGTTCGCGGGCTGGGCGCTGTGGTCGGGCGCGCTGCGGCTGCCGGACGCGTGGAATCCCTGGGCACCCCTGCGGCTCGACGATGCGCCCAATGCACTCACCCGCTACAAGTTCCAGCGCGCGTCGGCCGACCGGCGACTCTGCCGGGAAGCGCTCGCGCAGGCCGGCATGGACGCCGTGGCGCTCGACGATCGCGAGACCGGCCCGGGCTGCGGCTTCGACAATGCGTTCCGGATCGCGCGCACCAGCGTGGCCGTCGGCGAGGCGTTTGCGCTCAGCTGCCGTGCCGCGCTGTCGCTGGCGATGTGGGAACGCCATGCGCTGCAGCAGGCCGCGCTGCACCATCTGGGCAGCCCGGTGGCGCGGATCGAACACTTCGGTTCCTACAGCTGCCGCAACCTCTATGGCCGCGAGGGCGGCAGGCGCAGCCAGCACGCCAGCGCGGATGCGCTGGACATCGCCGGTTTCGTGCTCGAAGACGGCCGCCGGATCCGGGTGCTGGGCGACTGGGCCGGCGACGGGACCGGAGAGGGCGCCGACCTGCCGGCCGAGGCCGCCTTCCTGCGCGAACTGCGCGACGGCGCCTGCGACTGGTTCGATGTCGTGCTCGGCCCCGATTACAACGCCGCGCATGCCGACCACTTCCACCTCGACCGCGGCCGCGCGCGCATCTGCCGCTAGTGGGCCGGCGTCAGTCCTCGATCGGCCCCAGCGGGAAGTACGACCGGTAGGGCCGCGCTTCCTCGACCACGCGCGCGAACGATGGCCGCGCCAGCAGGCGCGCACGATAGGCCAGCAGGCGCGGATACCGGTCCGGGATCGGATGCGTGAAGTGGGCGTAGAACAGGAAGGGCGCCGCGCCGCAGTCGGCCAGGCTGAAGCAATCCGCCGCCGCCCAGGTGCGTCCCTCCATGTGCGCGTCGAGCCAGGCATAGGCCGTGTACAGCATCGCCCTGGCCTCGGATACGCCCCGCGGGTCGCGCTCGCCGGGCGGGCGCAGCGCGTCGAACACGCACGTCTGCTGCGGCGTGGAGACGTAGTTGTCGAAGAAGCGGTCCAGCATCCGCACCTCGAGCGCGGCGTCGGCACCGGCGGGGAGCAGCGGCCGGCGACCTGGATGGTGGAGCCGCAGGTATTCGATGATGATGCTGGCCTCGATCACCGTGCGGCCGCCGTCGACCAGTATCGGGAAGCGCTTCATCGGCCACAGCGCGGCCAGTTCGTCCATGTACGGCGCCTGCTCGAGATGGCGCAGTTCGAAACCGGTGTCGTTTTCGTACAGCGCCACCAGCACCTTCTGGCAGTAGGAGGAGAACGGATGGGCGTACAGGATCGGCGTCATGCTCGGGGTTCCGGACGGTTTGCGATACGACGAGCCGGCGCGCGTGGAATCGACGCCGGACACGCATGACACACCGCCCGGGTGGCCGTCAGCCCGGCGGGGTGAGCCGGAGCAGGCGTCCGCCGGCGCCGTCCTCCAGCAGCCAGAGGGCACCGTCCGGCCCCTGTTCGACCTCGCGGATGCGGCGGCCCATCGGGTAGCGCCGGTACTCGGCCGCCGCGGTGCCGTTGAAGCGCACCCGCACCAGCGCCTGCGAGGCGAGCCCGCCGATGAAGGCATCGCCGCGGAAGGTGGGGAACAGGTTCCCCGAGTAGATGACCATGCCGGCCGGCGCGATCACCGGCGTCCACCAGGTCTTGGGCGCTTCCAGGTCGGGCCGCGTGCCGTGGTCGGGGATCGGCGCGCCGCCGTAATGGTTGCCGTTGGATACCAGCGGCCAGCCGTAATTGCGCCCGCGCAGGATCAGGTTGAGCTCGTCGCCGCCTTCGGGGCCCATCTCGTGCGCCCACAGGCGGCCCTCGGCGTCGAAGGCGATGCCCAGCGGATTGCGGTGGCCCCGCGTCCAGACCTGCGCCGCCACGCCGCCCTGGTCCGCGAAGGGATTGTCGGCGGGAACGCTGCCGTCGGCGTTGAGGCGGAGGATCTTGCCCAGATTGCCGGACATGTCCTGGGCCGGCTCGAACTTCTGGCGGTCGCCGGAGGTGATCCAGAGCTTGCCGCCGGCGTCGAAGGCGAGGCGGTGGCTGAAGTGGCCCTGGCCGCCCACCTTGGGCACCTGCTCCCAGATCCGCTCGACCATGTCGAGGTGGCCGCCGCCGGCGCTGTCGGGCGTCAGCCGCGCCCGCAGCACCACCGCACCGTACAGCGATCCGCTGCGCTCGACGTGGCTCAGGTAGATGCGCCGGTTGCTGGCGTACTGCGGATGCAGGATCACGTCGCCCAGGCCGCCCTGGCCGCCATAGGCGACGGCCGGCACGCCGCTGACCGTGCCGACCCGGCCGGTCGCCGGATCGACGATGCGCAGCGACCCGGCCTTCTGCGTCACCAGCAGGCGCCCGTCGGGCAGGAAGGTCATCGCCCAGGGCTCGTCCAGGGTGGCCACCGGCGTGCTGCGGAAAGGCGGATCGGGTTCGACGATGCGCCGTCGCGGACCGTTGCCGCCGGTCGCGCGCTCGACAGCCGCAGGCGCGACAGCGGCGGGTGCGGGCACCTGTGGCGCGGCGCGTTCCGGGGAACGCCTGGACACCACCACTGGAGACGCAAGCTGCTGCCGCGCCCGCGTCTCGGCGGCGGTCCGCTCTTCCCGCTGCGAGGACGTCTCGACGACGACCTCGTCGCAGCCCGCGAGGGCCAGCGCGAGGAAAAGGCAGGCGGACCAGGTCAGGCGCATGCGCATGCTCCCTGCAGGACGGGTGCGCACGGTCTCCGGTGCGCCACGCGCTTCCAGTAGCGCGCGTGGCGTTAGCTCGCCGTGATCGGCCAAGGCGGCCGAAGGCCGCAGGCGGCGCTCAGCGGTCGATCCCGAGCTCGCGGTAGATCGCCAGCACCACCGGATCGGCGCGCACGTCGCGCATCGAGATCGGCCGCGCCAGGGTGATGCCTTCCAGGGTCCGCGCGCGCGACAGCGCCACGTAGGTCTGGCCCTCGGCGAAAGCGCCGCCGTCGCCGAGGTTGAGGGTCATCGCGTCCAGGCTCAGCCCCTGCGACTTGTGGATGGTCATCGCCCATCCCAGTGCCAGCGGGAACTGCTCGAAGCTGCCCACCACCTCGGCTTCGACCCGCCGGGTCTGGTAATCGTAGACGTACTTGTACTTGTGCCAGGTCTCGCGGCCCACCAGCAGCACGTTGTCGGTCTCGTCCTTGCGCACGCGCACGTGGTCGTCTTCCAGCCCCACCACGGTGGCCAGGTCGCCGTTGATCCAGTCGGGCTTGCGGTTCTTGAGGAAGATCACCTTGGCGCCGGGCTTCAGCTCCAGGCGGTCGGGCACCGGCAGCTTCCACTTGTTGGCGGCCACCGTGCCGCCGACGCGCGCTTCGTACAGCCGGGTGTCGCCCGGCAGCTGGTCGAGCTCGCGCATGTTGATGCTGCGCGCGCTCTGGTTGGTCGGGACCAGGTAGGTGCCGGCCGGCGCATCCGCCGCGCGGTCGCGGTAGCAGGTGCGGTTGAACAGCGCGACCGCCTCGCGGCAGTCCTCGCCCAGGCGGATGCGGTTGAGCGCCTCGATGAAGTCTTCGTCGGCCTGGCGCCGCACCTTGGCCAGCACCACCGGCACGATCGGCTGCTCGCGGAAGATGTCGGCCGAGAAGAAATAGCGCGTGCGGTAGCGATGCGAGAAGTACACGACCTCCTCGGGCGTGCCCACCACCGGCGGCAGCTGCAGCAGGTCGCCGACGAAGATCACCGGCACGCCGCCGAAAGGGCGCTCGTCGTCGCGCGCGCTGCGCAGGATGTTGCTCATGGTGTCGACCATGTTCGGCAGCACCATCGACACCTCGTCCACGATCAGGCACTTCACGTTTTCCAGCACCAGCCGCACCTTGCTGCTGAGCGGATGCTTCTCCTCCGGGTCGATCAGCCGCGGCGGAAGGCCGAAGAAGGAGTGGATCGTGTCGCCCTGGACCGCCGCGGCCGCGACCGCCGTCGGCGCCACCACCGCGCAGGAATCGAGCCGGCTGCGCAGCCAGTGGATCAGCGTCGACTTGCCGGTGCCGGCCTTGCCGGTCACGAACAGGGCCGGGCAGCCGGACTGGATCGCCTCGAGGATGAACTCGTACTCGGGCAGCACCTCCACGCCGGCCAGCTGGTCGGGCGTGGAGGTGTAGCGCCTGGCCTGGCGCTGGCCCTGCTCGGGCACGATCCGGTCCTCGACGCGGGACAGGTCGCGCGCCAGCCATTTCAGGGTGTCGCGAATGCTCATGGAGAGATGATGCGCCGCACCGGCAGGACCCGCCAGCGACGCGGCCGGGATGCGCTTGAATGCGCCCGCGGCCTGTTCACACGTATCCGTCGCGAAACGTGTAGCGTTCAGGTCAGGGGACGCAGGGATGGGCGTCGCACCGGGACCTCAGCGCAGCTGGAGCTGCCATGCCGTTCTCGCTGTTCGAATGCAGGGATGGAACCTTCGTCGTCGTCCCCCGCGGACTCGCGCCGCCGCTGGCTGCCTACCAGGCGCATGGCGAATCGATCCACCTCAGCGACCTGTGCCGCCACCTCTACGACTCCAGCGTGTGGGACGACGTTTCGCGCGAGGTCGAGCGCCAGCTCTATGCCGTCGTGCATCCGGACGTGGCGTTCCGCCTGTTCGACCTGCCGGCGGGCGCGGCAGGCACGAGACCGGGCGATACGGCGCAGGAGATCGTCGAAGGCCAGGGCGGCGCGCCATCCGGCAGCACGCGCGGACGCAGGGCCGAACCGCACCGCATGGGCCGCACAACGTCGCCGAGGACAGAGGCGGGCCAGCGCCGCCACCTGCGCGCCGTCCGCCCGGCGCCCACGGGGTCGCAGTAGCGGACGAGGTCTTTCATCTCACCGGCAGTGGAACTCCGACGTTCCCCCGCTTTTTGAGGCGCAGCGGAACTTGGGTCCGCTGCCTACCGATTCCGCCATTCCGACGGGGAGGCGATGCAGACGAGGGGGATTGGAAAGTATTAATCACCTCCGTCCCCTTTCGGCTGGTTGCTGCAGACCGCGCCGTGCCTGGCTTGCAGGCGGGCACGGACCAGACGCTGGACGAATGCGGTGAACGCATCGCCCCAGATATCGGAATGGTTGGAGATGATGCCCTTCTGTACCGAAACCACCATATAGGGAGAAAACGGATCCGCAGCAGGATTCTGCGCCGAGCGCTTCAGGCTCACCGCGTCCAGCGTCCAATCGGCGTTGCGGTCGCAAAGGAAGTCCACCCAACCGCCGGGTGGCGCGCGTTCGATCATCCCAGCCAGTTCGACCGAGGCGTCCGATGCGCGGAGGTTGCGCAGGCTGTGGTTCAGTGACGCTGCATCAGTGAGCACGAGTTCATGCGTCCACTTGTCCCGCAGGTGTCCCACCGCCCTCCTGTCACGGGCGGCTTGAGCGGTGTCGACGTAGCTATTTGTCAGGGTCGAGATCAGGCGTCCGGCCGGGAACGCATACTTCGTCGCACCGTCACCCTTGGACATGAACACCGCGAGGATCGGGGGTTGTCCCGCGGCAAATCCGGTCTGGCGCGAACGCGCCTCGAGCGGGTCGTAACGGGTGTTCTCGAACGCGGGGTTTACGATGACGACGAAATCCGCGACCGAGACAGACAGATGTCCGCACGTGCGCGCTTCCAAGAAGCCGGCAGGGCGAGGGGACTGCACACGCGTATCGGCGAACGGAATCATGCGGATCATCGGTTCCGCGTCCGGATCCGTACTGGCGACGCATTCCTGCGCCTGCACGAGTTCGCGCCGGAGCAGGTGCTGGGTCGCGTTGAACACCACCGCGCCGCCGAAACTATGGCCAGCGACGATCAGCAGATGGCCCGGGCCGTCACCATTGGCCGATGCGGCGCGGATGGCCGACAGCTCCGCGATCAGGTCTATCGCACCATCGGTGCCCACGCGTGCACCCGCGCTCTTGCGCTTCCAGAATGAGAGCAGCTTGGCCGGTTCCCATCTTGCACTCAGGCCGCGCCATCCGATGTAAACGCCTTCGACCTGCCAGTTTGATTGGCTGCGCTGCAACCCGGCGAGCAGCCGCTGGAACTCCCGTACATTGCCCGACCGATGGCTGGCGTTGTGCTTCCAGCCGTGCGCGAACGCGACGATCAGGGTGGGCCGCCGGGAAGCCCGGTCACGCAGGGCCCGCAACGCTTCATTCGAAAGCTCCCGGTCGTGGAGGCTGCCCTGGTCGTCGAACTCGATGTAAGTAATGAATGCGCCATCGGTCTCCTGGCCGATCCGGTGGCGGACGTCTCCGGCGCAGTGCTCGGTCGCCGAGGTGCCCGGGCAGGTGGAGTCGACGACGCGGGTCTTGCGGTAGCTTTCGTTGGAGGCGCATCCGCCGAGCAACGTGAGCATCGCCAGCAACCAGACGCTTCGTGCCACGGTCCACGCTCCCCGCCGGATGGTCATGTCGTCACCAACGGCAACCTGTCGTTGCACCGGTCAACGAAGGGGAGAGGAAAGGCGACGGAGGGGCCAAGCCGGATTAATCACCTCCGTCCCGTTTTCGCACAGCACGGTGTGGCCGACGACGCCATATTCGCCAAGACCGGCAGCGGTGCCGGCTGCATTGCTGATGAGTTCGCGCGCGAGGGCATCTACTTCGACCCGGCGCACAAGGGCGACCGCTTTAGTGGCTGGCAGCGCATGCGCCGGTTGCTGGCAGATGCCGGCAAGCCAGACCGGCCGGGCCTGTACGTGAGCCGGGCGTGCCGCTACTGGTGGCTGACCGCGCCGTATGCGGGGCGCGACGCCAAGCGGCCGGAAGACGTGGGCAACCGAGCTGGATATCAGACTTCCAAGTCACACGAACGCTCGCGCCGCTCCCGTGGCGCGGACTAGTCCG
>JAEXTE010000388.1 GCA_023453655.1 Pseudomonadota bacterium | reverse complement strand
CGCTCGCACTCGGCGAGCAGGCGCGCGCCCAGGCCCTTGCCCTGCAGGCCGGGGCGCACGGCGAACATGCCGAAGTAGGCGGCGTCGCCGTCGTCGGCCACGTGGGCGCAGGCGATCAGCGCGCCCGCGTCGGGCGCCACGAGGACCAGGCTGCGCGGCCTGGCGATGTCGGCGCGCAGCACTTCGGGGTCGATGCGAGCGCCTTCCAGCAGATCGGCCTCGGTGGTCCAGCCGGCGCGGCTGGCCTCGCCCCGGTAGGCGGAAGTCACCAGGGCCACCAGGGCGGGGATGTCGTCTTCGGTGGCGGGGCGGAAGTCGGGCGTCATGCGCGCATTGTAGAAGCGGCGCGATCAGCCCAGCAGCCGGCGGACCTTGTGCAGCGCCGCTGCGAAGGCGTCGATCTCGTCGTGGCTGTTGTAGAAGGCGACCGAGGCGCGGCAGGTCGCGGCCACGCCGTAGAACTGCAGCAGCGGGTGTGCGCAGTGCTGGCCGGAACGCACCGCGACGCCCTCCAGGTCGAGCAGGGTGGCCAGGTCGTGCGCGTGCGCGCCCTCGACCAGGAACGAGACCACCGCCGCCTTGTGCGGCGCCCGGCCGATGATGCGCACGCCGCCGGCCGCGTCGAGCACCGAGGTCAGGTGCGCCAGCAGTTCGGCCTCGCGGGCCTGGATCGCGTCCAGGCCGATTCCCTGCAGGTAGTCCACCGCCGCGCGCAGGCCGGCGAAGCCGGCGATGTTGGGCGTCCCCGCCTCGAACCGGTGCGGCGGGTCGTTGAACACGGTGCCGTCGAAACTGACCTCGCGGATCATCTCGCCGCCGCCCAGGAACGGCGGCATCGCCAACAGGTGTTCGCGCCGGCCCCAGAGCACCCCGGTGCCGGTGGGCCCGCACATCTTGTGGCCGGTGAAGGCGTAGAAGTCGCAGCCGATCGACGCAACGTCCACCGCCATGTGCGGCACCGCCTGCGAGCCGTCGACGACGGTGACGATCCCGCGCCGGCGCGCCTCCCGGCAGATCTCGCGCACCGGGTTGACCGTGCCGAGCACGTTGGACACGTGCGCCACCGCCAGCAGCTTCACCTCAGGCGTCATCGCGCGCTGCAGCGCGTCCAGGTCGAGCGCGCCGTCGGGGGTGATCTCGGCCACGCGCACGGACGCGCCGGTGCGTTCGGCGACGAGCTGCCACGGCACGATGTTGGCGTGGTGCTCCATGCGCGAGACCAGGATCACGTCGCCGGCCTTGAGCCGCGGCAGCGCCCAGGAATAGGCCACCAGGTTGATGGCGAAGGTGGTGCCGCTGCACAGCACGACCTCGTCGCCACGGGCGCCGATGAAGCGCGCCAGCGCGGCGCGCGAGGCCTCGTAGGCCTCGGTGGCCTCGGTGCCCAGCGCGTGCACGGCGCGGCTGACGTTGGCGTTGTGCAGCCGGTAGAACGCATCGACCGCCTCGATCACCCCGGCCGGCTTCTGCCCGGTGTTGGCGTTGTCGAGGTACACCAGCGGCTTGCCATGCACCTGCCGCTGCAGCAGCGGGAAGTCGGCGCGGATGCGGGCCCAGTCGGGCGTGGCCGCGTCGGGTCGGATGACGGCGCTGCCCACCTCAGGCTCCCAGCGCGTCCAGCGCACGGTCGATGTGGGCCACCAGCGCATCGCGCACGGCCTCGTCGGAGATCGCCGCCAGCGGTTCTCGGCAGAACGCCACGGTGAGCAGCTGGCGCGCCTCGCCGGCCGGCAGCCCGCGCGAGCGCAGGTAGAACAGGGCGTTGGCGTCGAGCTGGCCGACGGTGGCGCCATGCGCGGCCTGCACCTCGTCGGCGTGGATCACCAGGACCGGCTGGGTGTCGATCTCGGCGGTGGACGAGAGCAGCAGGTTCTTGTTCGACAGCCGCGCGTCGGTGCCGTCGGCACCGGCTTCGATGGTGATGCCGCCGTGGAACACCGCGCGGCCGCGCCCTGCGCCGACGCCTCGCCACAGCAGTTCGCAGCGGGTGTCGCGCGCGGCGTGCTCGATGCCGAGGCGGGTATCGAGGTGGCTGCGGCCGGCGGCCAGCAACACGCCGTTGGCGGTCAGTTCGGCACGGTCGCCCTCCAGGCGGACGTTGAGCTCGTGGCGCGACAGCGCGCCGCCGAGCTCGAGATCGATGCGGCGGTACTTCGCCTCCTCGGCCAGCCGCGCATCGGTGCGCAGGAACAGGGTCGCGCCCTCGCCGGCCTGCTGGACGCGCGCATGCAGCAGGGTCGCGCGCGGGGCCACGTCGATCGCCAGCACGCTGTTGTCGAGGTGGCGGTGGCCGCCCGCGGCGAGATGGTGCTCGAGCACGCGCAGGGTCGCGCCCTCCGCGAGCACGATCTGGTGGCGCAGGTGCCAGGCGAGGTCCGCGTCGGCAGGCGCGCCGACGAAGACCAGGTGCACGGGCGCGGGCACGTCCACGCCGGCGGCGACCTTCAGGCGCAGCCCGCCGTGGGCCAGCGCCGCGTTGAGGCGGGCGAACACGGCGTCGGCCGGCGGCACGTCCTCGTAGGCGGCTTCGCGTTCGGCCGCCACCAGCTCGACGCCCCCGGGCAGGCCGTCCAGGCGCGACAGCGC
>JAEXTE010000330.1 GCA_023453655.1 Pseudomonadota bacterium | reverse complement strand
GGGCTGGACAGGGACCGTTCGGCGCGCGCCGCCGAACGGCGGAAGGGGCCTTGGAGCCTAGCATGTCGACATGGCCTTCACGTTGTGACGCCGCTCACCAAATCCGTTCCCCGGCAGGCACTTGCCGCATCTTGTTGCAGCACTGCCGTCAGCGTGCGGCCTCGTCCGGCAGCCAGGCGCGGTAGCGCCCCGACACATGCAGCAGGGCCATCAGCTGCAGCACGCCGTCGTAATAGCGGTACTGGCCGGTGGGTACGGGCCGTTCCCAGAGCGCGCGGACGAAGTCGAGCCGGCGCGGATGCCCGGCCGCCAGCGAGGCCGCTGCGTTCATCGCCACCAGCCCGGCGGTCTGTCCGCCGCCGAGCGGCTGGCCGTCGAGCGTGTACAGGCTTTGGTAGGCATCCAGGCCCTGGCGCTCGAAGAAGGCCTGCAGGCGGTCGGACAGTTCCACCTGGCGCGGGTCGACCCGCCACCAGGACCAGTCCATCGACCAGTTCATCGCGCTGCGCCAGGCGTCGTAGCGGAAATCGGCCGACTCCGGTCGCCACGACGCCGCCCAGGGCGTGGCGTCGAAGTTGCCGTAGTCGGGGGTGAGGCCGGTAGCCGGGTGGGCGGCGGCGGCGAAGTAGTCGCGGCTGACCTGCGCCGCCTCGCGCCAGAACGCGCGGTCGGCCTCCGGGCCGACCCGCGCCCAGACCTCGTAGAAGGCCGGCAGGTGGTAGGACGCGTCGGTGTGCGCGGCGTTCACCACGTCCGGGGTGAAGCGGACCATCTTCGCGTCGCGGTCGAACAGGTTGACCGCGGTCATCGTGCCGCGGTTGGTCTGGCCGGTGATCGACCCGCGGTGCAGGACGTCGTGCAGCAGGCGGTCGGCCTGGGCGCGGTAGTCGTAGATGCCATCGCCATCGCCCCAGCGCGCCGAGGCGAAGTACAGCGCGGTGATGAAGTACTCCTCGCCGTCCGGCGCGGGCATTTCATCGATGGGCGTGCCGTCGCGTTTCACCGACCAGGCGAAATAGCCGTGGGCCGGGTGCGCGGGATCGGCGTGCCAGGTATGGGTCTTCGCCCAGTTCCAGATCGCGTCGAACTCGCGCTTACGGTCGAGCTGCACCGCGATCATCATTCCGTAGGACATGCCTTCGGAACGCACGTCGTCGCTGTTGACGTCCAGGATGTAGGCGAGCGGGCCATCGGCATTGCTGCCTGCGTCGTAATAGATGGCTTCCTGGTCCGGGTCGCCGTGGAACAGCTGCCGCCAGGCCGCCTCGATGCGCGCGTCGATATCGGCCTGGGCGTACCCGGCCTCGGCGAACAGATCGGGATAGTGGCCGGTGGCGACGGCGCCGGCCGGGATCGGCACGGATGCATCATGAGGAGCGGCATCGGCCTGCGGGGTCGACGGGCCCGCACAGGCGGACAAGAGCAGGCAGAGCGGAAACAGCACGCGCGCAGTCAGGGCGCGATTGGACGTCAGGCGCATTCTTCGGGCGTCGGGCGGCGGGACCGGCAAGGTAGCAGATGGCGTCGTCGCGGACGGGCCCCCGCCCCGACCCCGCAGGCAGGGGAGGGACCCTTGCGCGGCGGCGGATGCATCGCGGTGCTTCGTCTGCGCGTTCTGTTCTGCGTCCCAACGCCAGGGTGGGTAAGGACCTTGCGCGGCGGCGGACGCGTCGCATGCGCACGTCGGCGAATGTTGCTGTGCTCCACCCTCCCTCCCGCGCCCAAGTGCGTGCGGGAAGGGAGCATCTGTGCCGCGGGAGCATCCCAAGCCCCTGCGTCGGCGCGAACTCTGCCCCCTCCCCGCGTGCGGGGGAGGGTTGGGGTGGGGGTCACCGGCGCGAGACCAGCGATCCCGCGCCCACCTACATCCGGAACACTCCGAACTTCGCCGGCTCGATCGGCGCATTGAGGGAAGCGGAGATGCCGAGCCCCAGCACCCGCCGCGTATCCGCGGGATCGATGATGCCGTCGTCCCACAGCCGCGCCGTGGCGTACCACGGGCTGCCCTGGTGCTCGTACTGCGCCCGGATCGGCGCCTTGAACGCCTCTTCGTCCTCCGCGCTCCAGTCGCCGCCCCTGGCCTCGATGCCGTCGCGGCGCACGGTGGCCAGCACGCTGGCCGCCTGCTCGCCGCCCATCACGCTGATGCGCGCGTTCGGCCACATCCACAGGAAGCGCGCACCGTAGGCGCGGCCGCACATCGCGTAGTTGCCGGCGCCGAAGCTGCCGCCGATCACCACGGTGAATTTCGGCACGGACGAACACGCCACCGCCGTGACCATCTTTGCTCCGTCCCTGGCGATGCCCGCGTTCTCGTACTTGCGACCGACCATGAAGCCGGTGATGTTCTGCAGGAACACCAGCGGGATGCCGCGCTGGTTGCACAGTTCGATGAAGTGCGCCCCCTTGAGCGCGCTCTCGCCGAACAGGATGCCGTTGTTGGCGACGATGCCCACCGGATAGCCGTGCAGGTGGGCGAAGCCGGTCACCAGGGTCTTGCCGTAGCGCGCCTTGAACTCGTCCAGCTCGCTGCCGTCGACGATGCGCGCGATCACCTCGCGGATGTCGAACGGGCGGCGCGTGTCCTTCGGCACGATGCCGTACAGCTCCTCGGCCGCGTACAGCGGCTCGCGCGCGTCGCGCACCGCCACCGGCAGGACCTTGCGCCGGTTGAGGTGGCCGACGATCGAACGCGCGATCTCCAGCGCATGGCGGTCGTCCTCGGCGAAATGGTCGGCCACGCCGGACACCGAGGTGTGCACCTCGGCGCCGCCCAGCGCTTCGGCATCCACCACCTCGCCGGTGGCCGCCTTCACCAGCGGCGGGCCGCCGAGGAAGATCGTGCCCTGTTCCTTGACGATGACGCTCTCGTCGCACATCGCCGGCACATAGGCGCCGCCGGCGGTGCAGCTGCCCATCACCACCGCCACCTGCGGGATGTTCTCGGCCGACAGCCGCGCCTGGTTGTAGAAGATCCGGCCGAAGTGTTCCCTGTCGGGAAACACCTCGTCCTGCAGCGGCAGGAAGGCACCGCCCGAATCCACGAGGTAGACGCAGGGCAGCCGGTTCTCCCGCGCGACTTCCTGCGCGCGCAGGTGCTTCTTCACCGTCATCGGGAAATAGGTGCCGCCCTTGACCGTGGCGTCGTTCGCCACGACCACGACCTCCTGTCCCATCACCCTGCCGATGCCGCAGACCATGCCGGCCGCGGGCGCGGCGCCGTCGTACATGTCTTCGGCCGCCAACGGCGCGATCTCCAGGAACGGCGAGCCGGGGTCGAGCAGGGCGGTGATGCGGTCGCGCGCCAGCAGCTTGCCGCGCTCGGTGTGCCGGTTGCGCGCAGCCTCGCCGCCGCCGTCGGCCGCGCGCGCCAGGCGGCGTTCGAGTTCCTCGACCAGGGCCCGGTGGTAGGCGGCGTTGTCGACGAAGTCCTGCGAGCGCGGATCGAGTTGCGAGGTCAGTGCCGGCATGGTGCGGATGGTTTCGGGCGAAAGGGCAGAGGATACGTGAGCGACCGGCGCGCGTCCCCGATGCTGGCGACCCGAAACAAGAAAGGCCCGCGCATGGCGGGCCTTCCGGTACAACCTGTCGCCAGGATCAGTTGCGCGCGGCTTCTTCGGCCTCGGCGGCGGCGTCCTTGACCGCGCCAGCGGCGTCGGCGGCGGCTTCGCGGCTGGCGGC
>JAEXTE010000329.1 GCA_023453655.1 Pseudomonadota bacterium | reverse complement strand
CCGGCGAAGCGGCCCAGGCGCAGCCGCGCGGCGAAGCTGTCGGCGCTGGCGATGGCCGCGCCCAGCAGGGTCACGAAGGCGTCGATGAAGCGGTGGTCCTGCACCAGGTAGCGCGCCATGTGCGCGTCGGCGATGCGGCCGCTGCACAGCTCGCGCACGAAGCGGTGCTCGACCGCCTGCGTCCAGGCCGCGGCATGCTCGGCGCGCAGGCGTTCGTTGAAAGCCGGGTCCATCGGGTCCTGTTCCTCTTGGAGCGCAAGGGCGGCGCGATTGTCGGACGCCGGCGGCGGAACGTCCATGCGCAGTCACTGCGTCCCGTGGCTGGCGGCTGCGCGTTGGCCACGCGGCCGAGACTGCGCGCCGACCGCAGGACGGGGCCGACGCACGGGCACCGGTGGGGCAGGGCGGCGTGCCTGCGCCGCGGGCCACCCGCAGGCCGCGCGCGCCAGTCGGCGATAATCGCGCCATGACCGCTCCCTGCAACATCGCCGCCGCCCTGCCGCGGCTGGCCGCCGAGGCGCCGGAACGCGTCGCCATGCGCTGCCCCGGCCCGCGCGGCGACTACGCCGTCTCGCTGCGCTACGGCGAACTCGATGCCCGCAGCGACGCCATCGCCGCCGGCCTGGCCCGCCGCGGCATCGTGCGCGGCACCCGCACGGTGCTGATGGTACGGCCCACGCCCGAGTTCTTCCTGCTGATGTTCGCCCTGTTCAAGGCCGGCGCGGTTCCGGTGCTGGTGGATCCGGGCATCGACAGGCGTGCGCTGCGCCAGTGCCTGGACGAGGCGCAGGCCGAAGCCTTCATCGGCATCCCGCTGGCGCAGCTGGCGCGGGTGCTGCTGGGCTGGGCGAAGTCGGCGAAGGTGCGCATCACCACCGGGCGCCGCGCGCTGCTGGCAGATGCCACCCTGGACGAGGTCGAGCGCGCGGGCGCCGGCGCGGGCCCGCAGCTGAGCGACACCGCGCCCGACGAGGTCGCCGCGATCCTGTTCACCAGCGGCTCGACCGGCGTGCCCAAGGGCGTGGTCTACCGGCACCGGCATTTCGTCGCGCAGATCGACATGCTCCGCGGGGCCTTTGGCATCGAGGCCGGTGGCGTCGATTTCCCGACCTTCCCGCCGTTCGCCCTGTTCGATCCCGCGCTGGGACTGACCTCGATCATCCCGGACATGGATCCCACCCGCCCCGCGTCGGCCGACCCGCGCAAGCTGCATGCCGCGATCGACCGGTTCGGCGCCGGCCAGCTGTTCGGGTCGCCGGCCCTGATGCGGGTGCTGGCCGACCATGGCGCGCCGCTGCCGACGCTGCGCCGCGTGACCTCGGCCGGCGCGCCGGTACCGCCGGACGTGGTCGCCCGGATGCTGGAACTGCTGCCGGACGGCGCGCGCTTCTGGACGCCCTATGGCGCGACGGAATGCCTTCCGGTGGCGGTCATCGAGGGCCGCGAGCTGCTGGCGCTGCGCGCTCGCACCGAGCAGGGCGCCGGCACCTGCGTGGGCCGCCCGGTGGCGCCGAACGAGGTGCGCCTGATCCGCATCGGCGACGCGGCGATCGCGGAGTGGTCGGACGCGTTGCTGGTGGCGCCCGGTGAGGTGGGCGAGATCACCGTGGCCGGCCCCAGCGCGACCGACAGCTATTTCAACCGCGAGGCGCAGACGCGGCTGGCCAAGATCCACGAACGCCTCCCCGACGGCAGCGGGCGCGTGGTCCATCGCATGGGCGATCTCGGCTGGTTCGACGCGGAAGGCCGGCTGTGGTTCTGTGGGCGCAAGTCGCACCGGGTCGAGTCGGCCGATGGTCCGCTCTACACCGAGCAGGTCGAGCCGGTGTTCAACGTGCATCCGGACGTGCGCCGCACGGCGCTGGTTGGCGTCGGTGCGGCGGGTGCGCAGCGGCCGGTGCTCTGCGTCGAGCTGCGCCAGGGCGTTGCCGTCGCGCAGCAGCCGCGCATCGCGCGCGAGCTGCGCGAGATTGGCGCGGGCCATGCGCATACCGCTGGGCTGGAGACGATCCTGTTCCACCCGCGCTTTCCGGTCGACATCCGCCACAACGCCAAGATCGGCCGCGAAACCCTGGCGCGGTGGGCGGCCGCGCGCATCGGGAGCCAGGCATGAAGATCCTCGTCACCGGCGGCGGCGGCTTCCTCGGACAGGCGCTGTGCCGCGGCCTGGTCGAACGCGGCCACGAAGTGGCCAGCTTCAACCGCGGCCGCTATCCCGCGCTCGACGCGCTCGGCGTACGCCAGGTACAGGGCGACCTTGCCTCCGCCGACGCGGTGCGCGGGGCCGCGGCGGGCATGGACGCGATCTTCCACAACGCCGCCAAGGCGGGCGCCTGGGGGAGCTACGAGAGCTACCATCTGGCCAACGTAGTCGGCACCCGCAACGTGCTCGAGGCCTGCGCCGCCCACGGCATCGACCGGCTGGTCTACACATCCACGCCCAGCGTCACCCACCGCAAGACCCATCCGGTGGAAGGCGGCACCGCCGACAGCGTCCCTTACGGCGAAGGCTTCAAGGCGCCGTACGCCGCCACCAAGACCATCGCCGAGAAGGACGTGCTGGCCGCCAACGGTCGCGAGCTGGCGGGCGGCGCGCGCCTTGCGACGGTTGCGCTGCGGCCGCGCCTGATCTGGGGTCCGGGCGACCAGCAGATCCTGCCGCGTCTGGTGGAGCGCGCGCGGCAGGGTCGGCTGCGGCTGGTCGGCGACGGCAGCAACCGCATCGACACGACCTATATCGACAACGCCGCGCAGGCGCACTTCGATGCGTTCGAGCACCTCGCCCCGGGTGCTGCCTGTGCCGGACGCGCCTACTTCATCAGCAACGGCGAGCCGATGCCGACCCGGGAGATCGTCAATGCGCTGCTGGCCGCCGCAGGCGCGCCGCGGGTGGACGGCACCATCCCGTTCGGGCTGGCCTACGCCATCGGCGCGGCCTGCGAGACCCTGTGGCCGCTGCTGCGGCTGCAGGGCGAACCGCCGATGACGCGGTTCCTGGCCGAGCAGCTGAGCACCAGCCACTGGTACTCGATGGAGCCGGCGCGCCGCGATTTCGGTTACGTGCCGAAGGTACCGATCGCCGAAGGCCTGCGCCGGCTCGAGGCCGCCTGGCGCCAAGGTCCGCCGGCAAGATGAGTTCACGACGGCATCACCCCGGCCTCACCGGCCCGCGACCGGACCTGCCTTAGCGTTCCCCGTGCCCCCATTCCACGGCCCGGACGGGCCACGCCACGGAGACGCACATCATGCTTCGCTACGCCATCATCTTCTTCGTCATCGCGCTCATTGCCGCCGTGCTCGGCTTCAGCGGCATCGCCGGCGCCGCCACCAACATCGCCTGGATCCTGTTCGTGGTGTTCGTGATCCTGGCCATCATCTCGCTGCTGCGCGGCAAGCGGGTCTAGCCGGTCCGCGACGCACCGCGACCAAGCCCGCCGCACGGCGGGCTTTTTCGTGGGCGGGCGTCGCGTCCCGCCACCCGCCCCGCCGTACAATGCCGCGCATGGCCAGCGACTCCTCCTCTCCCTTCAACGTGCTCAAGCCCATCGCCGGTCGCGCGCTGGAGCTGGCGCTCAACCGCGCCCTGGCCCTGGACGCCGACACGCGCGAGGCCCTGGCCCGGCTCGACGGCCGCGTCGTCGAACTGAGCCTGGCCTCGCCGCCGCTGGCGATGCGCCTGCACGTGGAGGGCGAACGGCTCGCCGTCGGCCCGGTCGACGGCACGGGCGAACCCGACCTGGCGGTGCGTTCCACCCTGGGCGGCATGCTGGCCCAGCTGCCGTTCCTGCGCCGCGACGACGCACCGGCCGTGGGCCGCGTTCGCGTCTCCGGCGATGCCGAACTGGCGCGGCAGCTGCAGCGGCTGGCCGAGCGTTTCGATCCGGACTGGCAGCAGCCCTTCGTCCGCGTGTTCGGCGAGGTGATCGGCGTGCAGGTCGCCGGCGCGATCGCGGGCGGGCTGCGCCAGATGCGCGGCGTCGGCGGAGAACTGGCGCGCAGCGCCGCTGCGTATGTCACCGAGGAATCGCGCGACGTGGTGCCGCGCGCGGAGCTGGAGGCCTTCCTCGACGACGTCGATGGCCTGCGCGACGACGTCGACCGCCTCGCCGCGCGGGTGTCGCGCCTGTCGACCGGGGGCACGGTTTGAGCAGCAGCGTGCTGCGCGCGGCGCGCATCGGCCGCGTGCTGCTGCGCTACCGGCTCGATGCGCTGCTCGACGGCACGCCCGCCGAGCGCTGGCTGAAGCTGATGCGGCCGTTCGTTCCACGGGCCTCGGCGGCCATCGCCGCGCAGCCGCGCGGCGCGCGCCTGCGCCTGGCGCTGCAGGAGCTGGGGCCGATCTTCGTCAAGTTCGGACAGATCCTGTCCACCCGCCGCGACCTGCTGCCGCCCGACATCGTCGACGAGCTGGCCCTGCTGCAGGACCAGGTGGCGCCGTTCGACGGCGACGCTGCGCGGCTGATCGTGGAAAAGGCACTGGGCGCGCCGATCGGCGAGCTGTTCGACAGTTTCGACACCGTCCCGCTGGCGTCCGCCTCGATCGCCCAGGTACATGCGGCGCGGATGCACGCGGCGAACGGCATGCCGGGCCGCGAGGTGGTGGTCAAGGTGCTGCGCCCGGGCATCGATCGCCAGATCGCCGGCGACATCGCCCTGCTGCGCAGCCTCGCCGGCCTGGTCGACCGCACCCATCCCAACGCCGACAAGATCCGCCCGCGCGAGGTGGTCGCCGAGATCGAGAACACCCTGGCGGCGGAGATCGACCTGCAGCGGGAAGGCGCCAACGCCTCGGTGCTGCGCCGCTTCTGGCTGGCCTCGCCCGACCTGTACGTGCCCGAACCGATCTGGTCGCACACCACCGACAACGTGCTCACCCTGGAGCGCGTGCACGGCATCAACAGCGACGATGTCGCCGCGCTGGACGCGGCCGGCATCGACCGCCGCGCGCTGGCGGCGAAGGGCGTGCGCGTGTTCTACACGCAGGTGTTCCGCGACAACTTCTTCCACGCCGACGCCCACGCCGGCAACATCTGGGTCGATCCCGAGCGCAAGACCGATCCGCGCTTCATCGCCCTGGACTTCGGGATCATGGGCCAGCTCTCCAGCGAGGACCAGTACTACCTCGCCGAGAACTTCATGGCGATCTTCAACCGCGACTACCGGCGCATCGCCGAGCTGCACCTGCAGGCCGGCTGGATGCCCGCGCACATCCGCATCGACGAACTCGAGGCGGCGGTGCGCTCGGTCTGCGAGCCGTACTTCACCCGGCCGCTGTCGGAGATCTCGCTGGGCGAGGTGCTGGGCAAGCTGTTCCGCACCGCCCAGCGCTACGAGCTCACCCTGCAGCCGCAGCTGATCCTGCTGCAGAAGACCCTGCTGACCATCGAGGGCATCGGCCGCCTGCTCGACCCGAAGATCGACATCTGGGCGGTCGCCCGCCCGGTGCTCGAACGCATCCTGGTCGAACGCTACAGCCCGCGTCGCCTGGCCTCCGAGTTCCGCCGGCAGCTGCCCGAACTGATGACCCGCGCCCCTGAGATGCCGCGCCTGCTGCACGCCTGGTTGCAGCAGCAGGTGGAAGGTCGCCACGAGCTGCGCATGCGCTCGCAGGACGTGGTCGACATCACCCGCACCCTGCAGGCGCTGCAGCGGCGCATGGTCGCCGCCATCCTCGGGGTCGGCCTGCTGGTGGTGGCCGCGGTGCTGTACGCGCTGGAAGCCGGCGGCCCCGCGTTCGCCGGCGTGCCGCTGTCGTCGTGGGTGGCCGGCGTGGGCGGCCTCTGGGCGATCCTGGCGGCGCTGCCGCGCCGCAGCTGACGCGGTCCCTTGACGCCGGCGAGACGTTTCCTTCGCGGCGCCTGAGCGCGCCGGGCGCTAGCGTGCGGGCCTCACTTCCCGCAGGAGCGCATCGATGAGCCATCTTTCCGGAAAACGCGTCGCCATCCTCGCCGCCGACGGGTTCGAGC
>JAEXTE010000326.1 GCA_023453655.1 Pseudomonadota bacterium | reverse complement strand
CGCCGGCATCCTCGGCGCCGGCCGCGTGCTCGGCCGCGAGGCGCCGATGCCGCTGTCGCAGTTCCAGACCACGGTGATGGTCAACCTGGTCGGCAGCTTCAACGTGGCCAAGGCCGCGGCCGCCGTCATGCAGCACAACCAGGCGGGCGAAGACGGCGAGCGCGGCGTGATCGTCAACACCGCCAGCGTGGCCGCCTACGAGGGCCAGATCGGCCAGGCCGCCTACTCGGCCTCCAAGGGCGGCGTGGTGGGCATGACCCTGCCGATGGCGCGCGAACTTGCCCGCTTCGGCATCCGCGTCAACACCATCGCCCCGGGCATCTTCTGGACCCCGATGGTCGACGGCATGCCCGAGGACGTGCAGAAGTCACTGTCCGCCTCGATCCCCTTCCCCGCCCGCCTCGGCCAGCCGGACGAGTTCGCCGACCTGGTGCAGTACATCCTCGGCAACCGCTACCTCAACGGCGAGACCATCCGCCTCGACGGCGCGGTGCGCCTGGCGCCGAAGTAAGGCCCGGCCGGCACGACACACGCGCAGGCCACCGGCCGGCGCCGCTTTCCACCTTCCAGAACCTCCAGTCCCGATGAAAGCCTACGACGTCAAGAAAGGAAACGTGGTCGAACACAACGGCACCGTCTACCAGGTGCGCGATATCGAACGCAGCTCGCCGCAGGGTCGCGGCGGCAACGTGCGCTTCCGTTTCATCATGTACAGCGTGCCGGGCGGCAACAAGGCGGACGTGAGCTTCGACGCCGAGGACCAGCTGACCGAGGTCGAGCTGCTGCGCCGCCAGGCCACGTTCTCGTACAAGGACGGCGAGGACTTCGTGTTCCTCGACGACGAGGACTACACCCCCTATACCCTCGAGGCGGCCACCATCGGCGAGGCTGCCGGCTACATCACCGAGGGCCTGACTGGCACCTACGTGCAGATCATCGACGAGCAGCCGGTGGCGCTGCAGCTGCCGCAGCACGTGGCCCTGGAAGTGGTCGACACCCCGCCGGAGCTCAAGGGCGGCACCGCGACCAAGCGTCCGAAGCCGGCGAAGCTCAGCACCGGGATCGAGATCATGGTGCCCGAGTACATCGTCAACGGCGAACGCGTGCTGGTGAACACCACCACCGGCGAGTTCGGCGGTCGCGCCGACTGACCGAGGCCACGCGCTGCCTCAGGCAGGCGGCGCTTCGGCCTGGGCGCGCAGGCGTTCGCCGAGTCGGGCCACGTTCTCTTCGGTCGCCTGCAGGCGCGAGCGCTGCCGTTCCGGCAGCCATGCCCGGGCGGTTTCGTGCAGCGCTCCGTGGGCTTGGCGCAGACGGGCGTCGCCTTCGCCCACGCGCGTGGCCAGCAGGTCCAGTTCGGGCGGCTGCGGCAGTCCATAGCCGCCGGCATCGAGCAGGCCGGCGGGTCTTCCCGCCCCGGCGCCATCTGACCACAGCGCCTGCAGCAGCCCGGCGACCGCATCGTCCATCGACGCGTCGCGCCAGTAGCGCCGCCTGAGCGCCTCCCGCGCCTGCGCCTGTTCGCGACGCAGCGCCGCTTCTTCCAGCACCAGCAGGGCCGCCGACGTCCGCAGCCCGCCCCGGTCCAGCCAGTCGCGACGCTGTGCAGGTTCGAGGCGCAGCCAAGCCTCGGCATCGGCGGCCGGCAGCGCCAGTTCGGCCGATGCCGCGGCGTACATGTCCTGGAAATAGCGCGACAGCGACGCGAAGCGATAGCCCAGGCGCAGCGCCTCGGCATCGTCCTCCAGCACCGATGCGTCGGCGATGCCTTCGCGCTGCAGGCGGCGCAGCAGCCCGCTGGGCGTGATGCTGCGCAATCGCATCCGCGACAGCGCCGGCAATGCATCGTTGAGCAGCTTCCAGGTCTCGACCGCGCAGTTGTTGGTGACGAAGTAGTAGCGCCCGTCGTAGCTCCAGTGCACCTGCGCGGCGCGCTCGACCACGGCGGCGATCTCGGCCGGCGCGAGCCGCAGCGGCACCGAGCGCAGGCCGCGCAGTTCGATGCGGGTGTATTCGTCGACCACCTGCGCCAGTGGCAGCACGAACAGGCGCGAGGGATAGCGTCCGGTCAGCCCGCGCCAGTTCGACACCTGCACGTCGTCGATGAAGGCGCGGAACGAGAGCACCAGGTGGTGCTCGAGGTCGAGCCTGCAGGCGGGCCCCGGCGCGCGGCCGGGCGCGCACACCACCAGCCGCAGCATGCCGTGGCCCCAGCGGCTCATGGGCGAACGGTCGGCCTCGGCCAGCAGGTACTCCACCGCGGTCACGCGCGCGGGATCGAGCCCGAGCAGGTCGAGTCCCGCCCCGCCGTCCCCGGCCGCGACGAAGGGCAGGGCCTTTCCGCAGTCGGGCCGCTGGAGCGCCGGCGGCGCGCCCAGGCGCTCGACGAAATGCCGGTGCAGCGCCGGGCGACGGCAGGCGTATTCGGGATCGAGCAGGTAGTGTTCGAAGTTGACGGCGTAGAACTCGGTCGGCGACACGAGCTCATAGGCGTCCGGGCTGCGGTCGCGGAAGTCGTTGCGGGCCGTGCGCAGGCCCACGCGCAGGGGCTGCACCGGCCAGCCTGCCAGGTCGAGCAGGCGGGGATCGCGCGAGACCCCGCCTTCCGCTGAACGGTCGTGGACGTGGGCCAGTTCGTGCAGCAGCGCCGCCACGGCAGCGAGCGCGGCGGGATCGCCGGCGACGTGGGGATCGCGCCCGATCCAGCCGGCCAGCAGCGCACGGTCCAGGCCGACACTGGCGTTGCGCGCGCGGCCGTGGACGCGCTCGGGCAAGTCGTCGCGCCAGCGCAGGACCACGTCCCGGTCGAGGTCCTGCAGGAGCTTCGCCGGCAACCGCGCCAGCGCGTCGTCGACGAGTTCGCGCGAGGCCTTGCTT
>JAEXTE010000037.1 GCA_023453655.1 Pseudomonadota bacterium | reverse complement strand
CGCGAGGCCCGCCCCGGCGCGGCTACAGCCGGTGCTGCTGCATCAGCCGGTAGAGCTTCAGGCGCAGGCGCAGCAGCGGCTGCGAGAGCCGGGTGGGCATGCGCACCGTCCCGCGGCGGTGGCGGATCGGCGTCGCGGCCGGGACCTCGCCTGCCGGCGCCGGCGCTGGGCCCGATGTCGTCCGGAAGCTCGACAGCGCCGGTTCCGGCGCCTGGCGCGCCGGCTGGGGCGCGGCCGCGGAGGCACCGGTCGAGGCGAACATGCCGAGCGCGCTGTAGCCGGTGTAACCGGGGAAGACGTCGGCGGTCCGGGTATGACCCATGCGTTGCTGCAGCAGCTCGGTGAACACGCGGCGGAAGTCGGTGGTGACCGGCACGTCGCCGAAATACGGCGAGAGGATTTCCGGGTGCAGTCCCGGCCAGGTGCCATAGAAGCGCCGCCCGTTCACCGGACCGCCCAGGACCAGCAGCGGGTTGCCGTAGCCGTGGTCGGTGCCGCCGCTGCCGTTCTCGCGCACGCGCCGACCGAACTCGGACTGGATGACCACCGTCACCCGCGCCATTTCGCCGGTCGCGGCCAGCTCGCCGTAGAACGCCGCCAGCGCCTGCGACAGGTCCGCCACGCGGCCCTGGTAATAGCCGCCGCCGTTGCTGCCCTGGCTCTCGTGGGTATCCCAGCCGCCCACGTCCAGCGCGGCGTAGCGCAGCCCCAGGTTGAAGCGGATCGACTGCGCCACCGTCCACAGCTGGCGGGCGAACGTCGTGGTGGGCCAGCCCGTCGGCAGGGTCGCGTTGTAGGGCTGCTGCGCCACGGTGCGCAGCGCGGCATCGGCGGCGCGGCCGCTGTGCTCGATGCCCACGTTGCCGCGCCACATCTCGGCCAGCGTTTCGTTGACGCCCTTGAAGCCCGCCGGCGAGTTGTCGCGCGCCCGCTGCCAGGCCCAGGAGCCGCCGTTGAGGACCAGGTCGGTCGGGCTGCCCATGGTCAGCGCCTGGGTGGCGCCGAGCAGGTTCGCCGGCAGGCGGCTGTTGACGGCCAGGGCAGGCATGACCACCGATGGGGAGGCGCCGGGCTGGGTTTCCCAGGCGCGTGCCAGCCAGCCGGTGCCGTTGCCCTTGGTGCCTGGCGTGCCGAAGTCCAGGTACTGCTGGGCGTCGAAATGGCTGCGCGTTACCGCGGTCTGCATGCCGCAGCAGTGCACGATGGCGAGCTTGCCGTCGACCCAGATGTCGCGCAGCCCGGTGGCCGCGCCGTGCAGGCCGAAGCCGGTGGCCGAACCGTTGGCCAGGGTGAGCGGGAGGGCTGCGTTCTCGCCGCTGACCGGCACCTTGATGTCCGGTCGGGCCTGCTCGTAGTAGGTGCGGTCGTTGCCGGATACCGGCAGGACCAGGTTCAGGCCGTCGATGCCGCCGCGCAGGAACACGTGCACGATGGTGTCGTAGCCGTTGACCGCGGCATGGGCATGGCCGCCGAAGAACAGGGCCGGGCTGGCCGCGCCGACCGCGGCGGTGGCGCAGCAGCCCTTGAGGAAGCCGCGGCGATCGAGTTCGATGGTCATGGTCTCGTCCTCAGCGGCTCAGGAATTCGGGCGACATCAGGATCAGCGACACCATGCTGCGCAGTCGCTCGTGGTTGTAGTGCCGCTTGAGATCGTTCTGCGCCCAGGTGTTGGTGTCCTCGATGACATAGGTGGCCGGGTCGCCGTTCTGGGCCATGAAGCCGCGCAGCACGGCCAGGCGCTGCGCGGTCGGCTGGTAGCCCAGGATCCGCTGGCACCAGAACTGCACGAGCCGGTTGGCTGTCCACTGTCCCGGCGGCACCCCGGCACGGGTGATCTCGAGCAGCGGCAGCAGCTTGCCGTCGCCGGCGGCGTTGTTGGTCTCGGTCAGCCAGTTCTGCAGCTTCCAGGTCATGCCCAGGGTGCTGGCGCCCGACCAGGCCGTGGCCACGTCGGGATAGCCGTTGGGCGCGGCCCAGTCGTAGGGCTGGTGGCCGGTGAAACCCATGCGCCAGTTGAGGTCGTTGCTGCGGTTCTCGTCGATACGATAGGTCCACTGGCAGCCGAGTACGCGCAGGGTGGCGGCTACCGCCTCGAACGGGCGGCGCGTCTTGCGGCCCCAGGCGTACTGCGCCTCGTCCGACAGCAGGATGTGGCGCAGGGTCCGCTTGATCTGGTCCGGCGCCTGCCAGTTGGCCCGGAACACCGCCGCCGCGCTGTCGACCAGCGCCTGCGGCGGATCGTCGGCCACGAAGCGGCGCACCAGCTTGCGGCAGATGAAACGCGCCACGCGCGGGTGGCTGGCGACGCGGTCGAGGATGTCGCGGCCGTCCTGCAGGGCGGGACGTTCGGGGTAGATGAAGCGCCCGAGCACGAACTTCGGGCCCGAGTCGTGCCAGTCGGCGTGGTAGTAGAAGCCGCCGTTGTCCTTCTCGGAATGGGTGAATTCCCAGTGGTTGTTGTTGATCGTCCAGCCGGTGAAGGCGGCGGCCGTCTCGTAGACGTCGATGTCGGTGTAGCCGATCGGGTAGTCCGGATCCTCGGGGCAGGGCGGCACCTCGAACGGATCCATGAAGCCCAGGTAGTTTTCCGCGCCGAAGGTGTGCAACTCCAGCAGTTCGCGGGCGAAGTTCTCATTGGGTCCGGCGCGGCGGTTCGACTTGTTGTCGAGGTAGATCATCATCGCCGTGCTGCGTGCCACGTCTTCCAGCATCCTGCGGAAATTGCCGAAGGCATTGGCGCGGATCACGTCGCGGTCGTAGTGGCCGTAGACCGGGCAGCAGTCGTAGTCGCTGACCATCACGTTGAAATGGTCGTGCCAGAAAGCGGTCGCGACCTCGAACAGCTGCCGCTTCGAGAATACGGCGCGCACCAGGGCTTCGCGCTGCACTTCCCAGCCGGGTCGCATGCGGTCCGCATACTCCACTTCTGCCCGGACATGCTCGCTCCACTGCTGTGCGAGGGTTTTGCGCAGCGTGGTGTAACCGGCGCTGGACAGGCGCGAGTCGACCGCACTGTCATCGAAGGCAGGGGGGTTGAGCTGCCGGTCGACCCAGGCCGTCAGCCGCGCCGGATCGCTGTTGCCCAGCGTATTGAATTCGGCGATCGACTCGGGCGTGGCGCCGTAGCTCATGTGGTTGAGCACGCGCACCGCGAACGGCGGCGTGGGCAGGGTGAGCAGGCGGCGGGGGGAGGCTTTCTCCAGGCCGGGCCCGGCACCGGGGGGCGCGGCAACGGTCTTGGGCGCTCGCTGGTAGCGCGGCGCCCCGGTCAGTCCATAACGTTCGCGATGCGCGCGCTCCAGCGCGGCGCGCTCCGCCTGGGAGAGGCCTGGGTGCATACGATGTCCTTGTCAGATCCCCTGCCGCGGAGAGGATCCGCGGTATCCGGCGGCGGATGTGACTTCGGGCACAGCCCCTGTCCGGCTGGCGCCGGCAGGGGCCAGGCTCGCGGCGCCCGCAGGGCGGGGCCAAGCGCCGACCGGGGTATCGACGTACTGGCGGAACCAGTTCTCCGCCGACAGCCAGGTCCACAGGCCGGCCAGCGAACCTTGACCGCGACGCCAGCGCTCGAACGCCGCGGTGGCGGCCGGGGGGTCGAACACCCCGCGCTCGCGGAAGGCGCGCGAGCCGATGAGGTCGCCTGCGTACTCGACGCCGTAGCTGCGCAGCCACTCGTTGGCCGGGGTCGGATAGCCCTGCTTGTCGCGCCGGTCGAGGGTGGCGTCGGGCACGAGGCCGCGCATGGCCTCGCGCAGCACGACCTTGGTCGTGCCGCCCTCGATCTTCTGCGCCGCGGGCAGGGCGATGCCGTACTCGACGAAGGCCCGGTCCAGGAACGGGACCCGGCTCTCGATCGAGAACGCCATGCTGAAACGGTCCTCGGCCTGCAGCAGTTCCGGCAGGCGGGTGACGGTGAGGTCGCTGAGCAGGTGGGCGTCGAGGTCGGAGAACGCGCGACGGGCCAGGGCCTCGGCCGCCGGGGACGACATCGCGCGCAGTTCCGGCGAAAGGAAACCATCGTCGAACGCGGTGCCGCGGCCGGCAACCCGCGCCGCGCGGCGCAACCAGTCCGGCCAGAACGGCGTGGCCAGTTCGCGCAGCAGCCCCAGCCGCGACAGGTCGCCCTGCTGGGCGCGGAAACCCTCGAAGTTGCGCCGCAGCGCGCCCGCGCGCCCGGACAGCAGCAGCTGGCGCAGGTAGGTCGGGTAATAGCGCGGATAGCCGGCCAGCAGCTCGTCGGCACCCTGGCCGTTGAGCACGACCTTGATGCCGCCGGCATTGACCGACTTCATCACCTGCCACCACGAGTAGACGCTGCCGCCCCAGACCGGTTCCTCGTAGTGCCAGGTCGAGCGTTCCAGCACGTCGATCAGGTCGCGGCCGTCCGGCGAGGTGTCGGTGCCGGCCAGATTGCCGACCTGGCCGCGCAGCGCCTGGATGTAGCGCGACTCGTCGTGGACCGTGCCCGGGTAGGTGACCGAGAAGGTGCGCAGCGGCGAGGCGGTCTCGCGCGCGGCCAGCGCCACCAGGGTGCCGGAGTCCAGGCCGCCGCTCAGGCAGGCGCCGACCGGCACGTCGCTGCGCAGGTGCGACTGGACCGCGCGCGCGATCTCCTCGCGGAACAGGGCCGCGTGGTCGCCGCCGCCATCGCCGCGCCGGGCCAGCGCGTCTTGCGCGTTCCAGTAGCGCGAACGCAGCAGTCGCCCGCCCTCGAGCACGGCGTTGTGCGCCGGCGGCAGCTGCAGCACGCCGTCGAAGCAGGTGGTCTCGTTGCTGGCGCGCGCCCGGTAGAGCAGCTGCAGGCGCAGCGCCTCGTGGTTCGGGCGCACCGGCACCAGGCCGCTGGCCAGCACCGCCTTGATCTCCGAGCCAAAGGCGAAGCCCGCCGGGGTGAGCGCGTAGTAGAACGGCTTGATCCCGAGCCGGTCGCGCGAACAGAACAGGCGCTGCCGTGCCGGCTCCCAGATCGCGAACGCCCACATGCCCTCGAAGCGCCGCACGCAGGCCTCGCCCCACTGCCGGTAGGCGGCGAGGATGACTTCGGTGTCGGTGGTCGAGCGGAAGCCGTGGCCCAGCGCCTGCAGTTCCACGCGCAGCGCCTGGTGGTTGTAGATCTCGCCGTTGAAGACGATCCACAGCGAGCGGTCGCCGCTGGGCATCGGCTGGTGGCCGGCCGGCGACAGGTCGACGATGCTCAGCCGGCGATGCCCGAGGCCGACGTGGCCGTCGACGTGCACGCCGGCATCGTCAGGGCCGCGGTGCGCGATCAGGTCGGTCAACAGGGCGACGCTGTCGGCGCTGACGGGGGCTCCGTCGAAGCGCACGATTCCGGCAATTCCACACACGGCGTGCTTCTCGGCAAGGGGCGATGCGGGGTCGCGGCCTGGCCGCCTGCCGCTGCCCGATGCCTGTCCCCCCGTCGACCGGCGCACCGCGGGCGCACCGATCGCACCCTTTCAAACGTGATCCGGCGACGCCGGAGGCCAGCGTCGCGCTAGACCAGTCCGGTGGCGTAGAACAGGCCGATGATCACGAAGACCGCGGCGGTCTTGATCAGGGTGATGGCGAAGATGTCCTTGTAGGACTGCCGGTGGGTCAGGCCGGTCACGGCCAGCAGGGTGATCACCGCGCCGTTGTGCGGCAGGGTGTCCATGCCGCCCGAGGCCATCGAAGCCACGCGGTGCAGGACCTCCATCGGGATGCCCGCCGCGTCGGCGTTGGCGATGAACGTTTCGGCCATCGCCGCCAGCGCGATGCTCATGCCGCCCGAGGCCGAGCCGGTGATGCCGGCCAGGGCGGTCACCGTGACCGCCTCGTTGACCAGCGGGTCGGGAATCGCGCCCAGCGCGTTGGCCACCACCAGGAAGCCGGGCAGGGCCGCGATCACCGCGCCGAAGCCGTATTCGGAGGCCGTGTTCATCGAGGCCAGCAGGGCGCCGCCGATCGCCGACTTCGTGCCTTCGGCGAAGCTCGCCAGCACCGGCTTCCAGGCGAACACCAGGATGGTGGAGATGCCGACCAGCAGCGCGCCCTGCACCGCCCAGATCGCCGCGACCTTGGGCACTTCCTGCACCACCGGCGCCGGGTTGCCAACCACGGCCGGCACGAACGCATGGCTGGCGCCGTACAGCGCCGGGATCCAGCGGGTGAACAGCAGGTTGCTCACGCCCACCAGCAGCAGGGGCAGCAGCGAGACCAGCGGATGCGCCAGGCGCTCGCCGGCGAACGGCGCCGGTTCGTTGAGCAGGGTCGCCGCATCGCCATAGCCTTCGCCGGCGGCCTGGGCGGCGCGGCGGCGCCATTCCAGGTAGCTCATGCCCACGACCAGGATGAACACGCCCCCCAGCGTGCCCAGCACCGGCGCGGCCCAGCCGGTCGTGCCGAAGAAGGCGGTGGGGATGATGTTCTGGATCTGCGGCGTGCCCGGCAGCGCGTCCATGGTGAAGGTGAACGCGCCCAGCGCGATCGTGCCCGGGATCAGGCGCTTGGGGATGTTGCCCTGGCGGAACAGTTCGGCCGCGAAGGGATAGACCGCGAACACCACCACGAACAGCGACACGCCGCCGTAGGTGAGCAGGGCGCAGACCAACACGATCGCCAGCATCGCCCGCTGCGCACCCACCACGCGGATGGTGGCGGCCACGATCGACTTGGAGAAGCCGGAGATCTCGATCAGCTTGCCGAACACCGCGCCCAGCAGGAACACGGGGAAATACAGCTTCAGGAAGCCGACCATCTTGTCCA
>JAEXTE010000033.1 GCA_023453655.1 Pseudomonadota bacterium | reverse complement strand
GCCTTGAACCACTCGGCCATCTCCGATTTGTGTCGCTGCCTGCCCCGGCGCGGCATGCCGGCGTGCGCTCAGCGCATTGTCGCACGCGCCCCGGCGTTGCCGGCCGCGCGGCGGGGCGACGCGGCCGGGGCCGGCAGCTCCTCGTGCTTGCCGCAGTTGCGGCAGTTGAGGCTGGATTCCTCGATCAGCGGCGGCAGCTTCTCGGCAAGGTAGTCGATGAACACGCGCACCGCCGGCAGCATGCCGCGGCGCGAGGCGAACACCGCGTGCGCGACGCCCATCGGCAGGCGCCAGTCCGGCAGCACCACCTCGAGCTCGCCGCTGCGCACGGCCTCGGCGCACATCGTCTCGGGCAGCATGGTCACGCCGAGGCCCTGCCTGGCCAGCGCCATCAGCATCGGGAAGTCGAAACCGGCGACGCGCGGCTTGAGGTCGACGCGCCGCACCTCGCCGTCCCGACCCTGCAGTTCCCAGCGCTGGCGGCCTTCCTCCTCGCCCATGCTCATGGTGGTGTGCCCGGCGAGATCTTCCGGCACCTTCGGGCGTCCGGCGCGATCGAGGTAGGCCGGGCTGGCCACCAGCAGCTCCTGGATCTGTCCGAAGCTGCGCATTACCAAGCTGCCGTCGTCGTCGAAGCGCGTGCGCACGCGGATCGCCACGTCGAAGCCCTCGTTGATCACGTCGACGCGGCGGTTGCTGACGTGCATCTGCACGCGCACCTCCGGGTAGCGGGCCAGGAATTCGGGCAGCAGCTTCGGCATCAACTGCTGCGCCACGCCCACCGGCACGCTGGCCTTGACCACGCCGCGCGGCTCGGCGCTGAGCCGGTCCACGACTTCGCGCGCGGCGGTGGCCTCGGCGAGCATCGACTGGGCGTGGCGATGCACGCTCTGGCCGACGTCGGTCACGGCGAATCGGCGGGTGGACCGCTGCAGCAGCCGTACGCCGAGGTCGTTCTCGAGCTGGCTGATGCGCCGGCTCAGGCGGGATTTGGGGATTCCCAGCGCCCGCTCGGCGGCAGCGAACCCGCCGTGGTCCACCACCATCGCGAAGTAGTACAGATCGTTCAGATCCTGCACGGGAATCTCCTATTTGGAACAATGCGTGGCATTAAACCGCGTTTATTCCATCAATGCAACGAATTAAGGTGGGTCCCCTCAGTGCAATCCATGAGCGGACCCCTATGAAACTGCTGCAGATCGACGCCAGCGTGCTGGCCGACAACTCCGTCACCCGCCAGCTTACCGCCGCCATCGTCGCACGATGGCGCCAGCAGGTGCCTGGCCTGGAAGTCCAGGTCCGGGACCTCGATCGCGACCCTCTCCCCCATCTGTCCGGCGACGTCCTGGCCGGCCGCGACCAGATCGGCGCCGCCCGCGGCGAGGCCGCGCTGGAGCAGTTCCTGGCTGCCGATGTCGTGGTGATCGGCGCACCGATGTACAACTTCAGCCTGCCCTCGTCCCTCAAGGCCTGGATCGACCGCATCGCGGTGGCCGGCCGCACGTTCCGCTACACCGAGTCCGGGCCGGTCGGGCTGGCTGGCGGCAAGCGACTGGTGCTGGCGCTGGCGGCCGGCGGCCCGCACCAGGGGCAGCCGACCGACTTCGTCGAACCCTACCTGCGCCAGGTGTTCGGGTTCCTGGGCATTACCGACATCGAGTCGGTGCGGGCCGATGGCGTCGGCCTGTCGCCCGCGCACCGCGAGGCGGCGATCGGCGCCGCCCTGGCGTCGCTCCCCGAGCCCCTGGCCCGGGTGGCCTGAGGCTCAGGCGATGCGCTCGGCCCCGCCCATGTAGGGCCGCAGCGCTTCGGGCACGACGATCGAACCGTCGGCCTGCTGGTAGTTCTCCATCACCGCGATCAGGGCACGGCCGACCGCCGTGCCCGATCCGTTGAGCGTATGCACCGGTTCGGGCTTGCCCGTGGCCGGGTTGCGCCAGCGCGCCTGCATGCGGCGCGCCTGGAAGTCGCCGCAGTTCGAGCATGAGGAGATTTCGCGCCAGGTCTGCTGCGATGGCAGCCAGACTTCGAGGTCGTAGGTCTTGCGCGCGGCGAAGCCCATGTCGCCAGAGCACAGCAGCATGCGCCGGTACGGCAGGCCCAGCCGCTCCAGTACGGTCTCGGCGGCGCGGGTCATGCGCTCGAGTTCGGCGTCGCTCTGCTCCGGCGGCGCGATCGACACCAGCTCGACCTTCTCGAACTGGTGCTGGCGGATCATGCCGCGCACGTCGCGTCCGCCGCTGCCGGCCTCGGAGCGGAAGCACAGCGAATGCGCGGTCATGCGCAGCGGCAGGCGATCGGCCTCGACGATGTCGTCGCGGACCGTATTGGTCAGCGAGATCTCGGAAGTCGAGATCAGGTAGCGGCGACTGTCGCCGAGCTGGGTGGCGAACATGTCCTCCTCGAACTTCGGCAGCTGTCCGGTGCCGTAGAGGCTGTCGGCGTTGACGATGACCGGGACGTTGGTCTCCTCGTAGCCGTGTTCGCCGGTGTGCAGGTCGAGCATGAACTGGGCGAGCGCGCGGTGCAGGCGCGCCAGCTGCCCGCGCAGCACGGTGAAGCGCGCGCCGGAAAGCTTGGCGGCGGTGTCGCTGTCGAGCCAGCCGTGGCGGGCGCCGAGTTCGACATGGTCCCTGACCTCGAAATCGAACGCGCGCGGCGTGCCCCAGCGGTGCTGCTCGACGTTCTGCGACTCGTCCGCGCCCGGCGGCACGGAGGGATCGGGCAGGTTGGGCAGGCCCAGCGAGATCGCCTCGAGCTCGGCGCGGATCCCGTCCAGGCGCGCCTCGCTGGCCTTGAGCTCATCGCCAAGTCCGGCCACCTCGGCCAGCAGCGGCGCCACGTCCTCGCCCTTGGCCTTGGCCTGGCCGATCGCCTTGCTGCGGGTGTTGCGCAGGTTCTGCAGCTCCTGGGTGCGCACCTGGATCTGCTTGCGCTCGGCTTCCAGCGACTGCAGCCGCTCGACCGGAAGCTCGAAGCCGCGCGCCTCGCGCAGGCGCTCGGCGGTGTCGGCAAGGTGGTTGCGGAGCAGGTTGGGATCGAGCATGGCGGGGACGGCGGGCGTGTGGGCCACGGATTATCGCCGAGATGCGCGCACCCTGCCCCGGCGCGCACGGCCTCTTCGCGATGCTGTGCCAGAATCGGGCGCATGCAACGCCAGTCCGTGAGCCCATGACCCCCACTTCCGCCCCCGCCTCCCGCGGCATCGCCCGCTATCTGCCGGCCGGCCGCGCCTGGTGGCTGGTGGCTGGCGCCGTGCTGGCCGGATTGCTGCTGTTCGCCCTGGTGCTGTCGGGCAAGCGCGACGAGTTCGAGTTCTACCGCGCCGGCGGCGAGCCCGGCAGCGTGCCCGGCCAGGTCTTCGATCCCCTGCCGGCGCCGCTGCCAGCCGGCGAGAGCGCCGCCAGCGGCATGGAGACCGACCAGCCCCCGCCTGCGCAAGCCCCGCGCATCGACCAGCACGGCACGCCGGCGGCCACAACCGCCGCGCAGCCGCCCCAGCCCGCGCCGGCTCCCGTGACGGAGACGGCATCGAGCCAACCGCGCCTGGTGTCGTCTCCGGCTCCCGAGTATCCGGCGGCGGCGCTGCGCGCGGGGCTGTCCGGCGAGGTGGTGCTGCGGATCGACGTGGGTGCCGACGGGCGTCCGGACCGGATCGAGGTGGCCAGCAGCAGCCGCCATCGCGCACTCGACCAGGCCGCGATCCGGGCCGTCCGCCGCTGGCGCTTCGAGCCGGCGATGCGCGACGGCGTCGCCGTCCCCGGAACCGTGCAACAGAGCATCCGCTTCGACGCGCCACGCTGACGCTCACCCGTTCTTGACGGCGATGCGACGCCGCCTGCACGGGGCGCGTGGAATTTTGGCCGCGTCAACCGACGGAGACCCTGTCCATGTCCGACCCCATCACGCACGACCGCGTTGCGCCGGCGCACGCCGACGGGCGCGTCCCGCCGCGGCGCGCGAACCCGCTGCTCTGGATCCTGGTGCTGCTGGCGATCATCGCGGCGGTCTGGTACTTCGTCGGGCGCGGCACGCGGGATGCCGCCGCGCCTGTCATCGGCGAAACCACCCCGGTGCCGTCCGAATCCCCGGTTTCCACCGAGCCGGCCAGCCGCGAGCGGCCCGCGCCCGAGCGCGTCGCGCCTGCCGCGCCGCGTGAGCGCGCGGCGCAACCGGTCAATCCGGTGCAGCCCGATTACCCGGCCGCCGCCCTGCGTGCGGGCGAGGAAGGACGGGTGCTGCTGCGCGTGGACGTCGGCGCGGACGGCAAGCCCACCGACGTGCAGATCGCCGAGCGCAGCGGCTCGCGCGATCTCGATCGCGCCGCCCAGCGCGCCGTCCGCGACTGGACGTTCCAGCCGGCGATGCGCGACGGCAAGGCGGTCGCCTCGACCGTGCAGGTGCCGGTGGAGTTCCGCGCGGAACAGCAGTGATCCGCGCAGCGCGGCGCAGCCGATGCGCCGCGCCCCGGCCTAGGCTGCCAGCAGGCCGAATCCCGCGCCTGCGGCCAGCGACTCGAATCCGGGGAACGAGGTCGCGACGTTCGCGATATCGCCGACGCGGACCTCGCCCCGAGACAGCTGCGCGGCCACCGCGAACGACATGGCGATGCGGTGGTCGCCATGGCTTTCGACGCCGCCGCCGTCGAAGCCATCGCCGCCGTGGATGATGGCGCCATCGGGCGTCTCCTCGATCGACGCGCCGATGGCCCGCAGGCCCGTGGCCATGGTGGCGATGCGATCGGATTCCTTCACCCGCAGCTCGGCCGCGCCGCGCACCACGGTCGTGCCCTGTGCGCAGGCGGCGGCGACGAACAGCGCGGGGAACTCGTCGATCATGTCGGCGACGTGTTCCTCGGGCACTTCGATGCCGCGGAGCGGCGCGTGGCGCACCCGCAAGTCGCTGACCGGCTCGCCGCCCTGCTCGCCCGCGGGCGTTTCGGTGATGTCCGCGCCCATCAGCCGCAGCACGTGCAGCAGGCCCGTCCGGCGCGGATTCACGCCCACGCGCCGCAGCGTCAGCTCCGAGCCGGGCACCAGGCTGGCGGCCACGATGAAGAATGCGGCCGAAGAGAAATCGGCCGGCACGACGATGTCGCGCGCAGCCAGGCGATGGCCGCCCTCCAGCCGCGCGTGGCCGGGCGAGAACTCGATCGGCCAGCCCAGCGCCTGCAGCATGCGTTCGGTGTAGTCGCGGGTCGGATGCGGCTCGCGCACGGTGGTGGCGCCGCGCGCATACAGGCCAGCCAGCAGCAAGGCCGACTTCACCTGCGCGCTGGCGACCTCGGTCTCGATGTCGATGCCGGCCAGCGCGCTGCCGCCATGGATGCGCAATGGCGGCACGCCGCCCTCGCCGGTGTCGATGCGCGCGCCCATCCTCGCCAGCGGCAGGGTCACGCGGCGCATCGGGCGCTTGGACAGCGAGGCATCGCCGACCAGGATCGTGTCGAACGGCTGGCCGGCCAGCAGTCCGGCGAGCAGGCGCATGCCGGTGCCCGCGTTGCCGCAGTCGAGCGGGCCATCGGGCGCGCGCAGGCCGTCGATGCCGACGCCGTGCACGACCCGGCTGCCCGGCTGCGGCGTGTCGATGCGGACGCCCATGCGGCGGAAGATCGCTTCCGTGGCGCGCGCGTCCTCGCCCTCCAGGAAACCGTCGATGCGCGACACGCCGTCGGCCAGCGAGGCGAGCATGATCGCGCGGTGCGAGACCGACTTGTCGCCCGGCACCGTGAGCTCGCCGCGCAGCGGCCCGCCCTTCGATGCGATCCAGTCCATCCCCGTACCGCTGCTCATCGCGTCTCGTCTCCAGGCATCTGCAGTTCAATCCATGGCGACGCATCGCGAACGCGCGCCACCCCGTCGCCGGCGGGTGCCGGGGAGCACCAGCGTCTCCTCAGGGCACCGCGACCGGATACGAGCCGAGCACGCGCACGTCCCCGGCGAAGTCGTCGATCTCGGCCAGTGCGTCCTTCAGCGGCGATTCGTCGGCATGGCCGGCGACGTCGATGAAGAACGCGTACTGCCACAGCGCGCCGTGGGCAGGCCGCGACTCGATCCGGTTCATGCTGATGGCGCGTCGCGCAAGCGGCTCGAGGATGCGGTAGAGCGCACCGGGCTGGTCGCGGATCGACACCATCAGCGAGGTGCGGTCGTTGCCGGACGGCGGGAACGAGGCACGGCCGATCACCAGGAAGCGCGTGGTGTTGTCGTTACGGTCCTCGATCGGCCCGGCCACCACCTTCATGCCGTAGACGTGCGCGGCGTTCTCCCCCGCGATCGCCGCGGCATCGTCGGATTTCTTGGCGCGGCGCACAGCCTCGGCGTTGCTCGACACCGCTTCCTTGTGCACGCCCGGCAGGTTCTGCCGCAACCAGTTCTTGCACTGCGCCAGCGACATGCCGTGCGAGTAGACCCGCTCGATGTCATCGATGTGGCCGGTGCGCGAGAGGAGGTACTGGTGCACGCGCAGCTCGACCTCGCCGCAGATCTTCAACGGCGAGGTCAGGAACATGTCGAGCGTGGACTGGATCGTGCCCTGGCCCGAGTTCTCCACCGGCACCACGCCGAAATCGGCGCTGCCCGCGGCCACTTCGTCGAACACCTCCTCGATGCTGACCAGCGGCAGGCCCTTGGCCGAATGGCCGAAGTGCTTGTGCACCGCCTGCTGCGAGAACGTGCCTTCCGGCCCGAGGTAGCCGATCTTCAGCGGCTCCTGCTGGGCGAGGCAGGCCGACATGATCTCGCGGAACAGGCGCACCAGCACCTCGTCGCTGAGCGGGCCGTCATTGCGGTCCACGACCCGGCGCAGCACCTGGGCCTCGCGCTCGGGGCGGTAGTAGTCGATCGCCGCGGCCAGCTTGCCCTTGGCCTTGCCGACCTGGTGCGCCCACAGCGCGCGCTCGGCGATCAGGGCCTGGATCTCGCGGTCGATGCCGTCGATCTGGGCGCGCACCGCGGCCAGGTCGGGCGTGGCCTGCCGCGCCATCTCGCCGCGCGTGCGCGCCGAGGC
>JAEXTE010000130.1 GCA_023453655.1 Pseudomonadota bacterium | reverse complement strand
TGGCCATGGCGATGCCGCCCTGCGCCGCCCCGCGCGCGCGCCGGCTGTGCGCGGCCGCCGCGGGTGCGCTGCTGCTCAGCCTGGCCGGCTTCGTCGCCGCGATCGGCGTCGAGCAGGGACCCGTGTTCTGGGCCGCCGCGCTGATGCTCGGCGCGCTGGCGGTGGCCCTGCTGCGGGCGATCATGGCCCCGGCGACGGCAAGGCCGCCGCGCCACGGCCGCGCGTCGCGCTAGCCCCGACAGGCCCTCCATGGCACGCCCTGTTCCGGCGCGGTTGCCCGCCGGAGCGCTACACTTGCACGCCATGGACGTCGTACTCGCCAACCCCCGCGGCTTCTGCGCCGGCGTCGATCGCGCGATCGAGATCGTCAAGCGCGCCATCGAGACGCTGGGTGCGCCGATCTACGTGCGCCACGAGGTGGTCCACAACCGTTTCGTGGTCGAGGACCTGCGCCGCCGCGGGGCGATTTTCGTCGAGGAACTCGACGAGGTGCCGGACGGCAACACGGTGATCTTCAGCGCGCACGGCGTCTCGCAGGCGGTGCGCGAGGAAGCGGCGCGGCGCGGCCTCAAGGTGTTCGACGCGACCTGCCCGCTGGTGACCAAGGTGCACCTGGAAGTGGCGCGCCAGTGTCGCGCCGGGCGCGACGTGGTGCTGATCGGCCACGCCGGCCACCCGGAGGTCGAGGGCACCATGGGGCAGTGGAAGGCCGAAGCCGGCGGCGGCCGCATCTACCTGGTCGAGGACCTGGAGGACGTGGCCTGGCTGGATCCCTCGCAGCCGGACAACATCGCCTACACCACCCAGACCACGCTGTCGGTCGACGACACCCGCGACATCATCGCCGCGCTGCGCGCGCGCTTCCCCCTGATCCAGGGGCCGAAGAACGACGACATCTGCTATGCCACCCAGAACCGCCAGGACGCGGTGCGCGAACTCGCGCAGCAGTGCGACCTGGTGCTGGTGGTGGGTTCGCCCAACAGCTCCAATTCCAACCGGCTGCGCGAACTGGCCGAGCGCGACGGCGTGGAGTCCTACCTGATCGACGGCGCCGCCGAGATCGATCCCGAGTGGCTGCTGGGCCGGCGCCATGTCGGCGTGACCGCCGGTGCCTCCGCGCCGGATGTGCTGGTGCAGGGCGTGCTGGCGCGGCTGCGCGAACTCGGCGCCAGCGGCGTGCGCGAACTGCACGGCGAGCCCGAGGACATGGTCTTCGCCCTGCCCAAGGAGCTGCGCCTGCAGCTGATCGACTAGGGCCGGCCCCGCCAACGAAAAAGCCCCGCGAAGCGGGGCTTTTCGATGCAGCTGGTGCCGGAAATAGGAATCGAACCTACGACCTACGCATTACGAATGCGCCGCTCTACCAACTGCGCTATTCCGGCGAGGGCCGCAGATTCTAGGCGCTTGGGGGCGCCGCGGTCAAAGGGCGCGGCGCCCGCGCGAGTCGCGGCTACAGCATCGCCAGCATCGACAGCTCGGCCATCCGCAGCCGCAGCTCGTCGGCCAGCCGGATGGCCAGGGCGGCGATGGTGAGGGTGGGGAACGACCAGCCCCCGGTCGGGAACACCGAACTCCCGGCGACGTAGACGTTCTCCACCTCGTGCAACCTGCAGCTGCGGTCGACCACTCCGGTGCGCGGCGAATCGGACATGCGGGTGGTGCCCATGTGGTGGGCGGTCCCCAGCACGGGCGGCGGGCGCCCTGGATCGCGCAGCCAGGGCGCGGGCTCGAACCGGCATTCGTACTGTCGCGCCAGGTCCTTTCCGACCAGGCCGGCGGTGGTGCGGATGTTGTCCAGGTCTCCTTGGCCCAGCCGCCAGTCCACCTGCACCTTGCGCAGGCCCAGCGCGTCGCGCTGGTCGGACAGGCCGACGCGACTGTCGCGATGCGGGGTCTGTTCGAAATAGCCCACCATCTCCACGCGCTCGGTCGCGACCGTGGGACGCCGGGCCAGCTTGCGAAGCCCGGCGCGGACCACGTCATGGGCGTGCAGCGCCGTATCCAGCGCGAGCCGCGTCCTCGGCGGCGCCGGGGGCTGCCCGCTGCGTCCTGGCAGGTCCCTGGCCAGCGCGACCAGCAGATCTTCCTCGACGACGACGGCCGGATCGCTGCTGGCGCCGCGCAGCGAGGCGCGCAGCTGGCGCAGCGCCTGCAGGCCCGGTGCGGATCGCTCGATCGCGAATGGCCAGAAGCGCGCATGCAGCAGCCGGTGTTCGCGCTGCGCCTCGCCGGCCAGGCTGAGCTGGTGGGTGGCCGGCGCCGGCGCGCGGTCGATCGGACCGCGACACCAGGCCGCCAGCCGGTCGACCCGCTTGCCGTGCAGGCTGCCGATGCTGCAGCGCGGATGGTCCATGAAGCAGCGCCCCACCATGTCGTGGGCATTGCCCAGTCCCGGCGCCGCCACGTCGTCGGACAGCAGCAGGATGCGGGCGTTCTCGATGCCGCCCGCGGCCAGCACGAAGCAGCGGGCGTTCACGTGTCCGCGGCGTCCGTCCACGGTGCCGATCAGCGCCCGGCGCACGCGTCGGGCGTCGGACGTGGCCTCGAGCTTCAACAGGTTGGCGTGCAGCACCAGGTGCAGGTTGGGCACGGCCTGCAGGAACGGCAGGCTGGCCTGGCCGAAGTCAACCGGACGCATGCGGCACACGCGGCTTTCCAGGCACGGCGAAGGCTGCTCGCCGCTGCTGCGCGGCGGATGGTAGCTGCCGTCGTGGAAATCGCCCGGTTCCACGCCCCAGGCCGCATTGGCGCGGGCGTAGTAGGGCTCCAGTTCGTTCCAGCCGATGGGCCAGCCGCTGTCGGGCACCCATTCGCGGCGGGCCAGCTCCAGGGAACTCATCGGGATGCAGCCGCCGCCCCAGATGCGCGTGGCGCCGCCGAGCGCGCGCAGGCGACTGGTGCGCGGATCGAGCTCGTGCGGGCCGACCGAGAGTCCGGCATTGAGCTCCTGGCTTTCCGGCTCGCTCGCGCAGCCCCCGCCCTCGAGCAGGCAGATCCGCCAGGGGCTCCCGGCCAGCTCGCTGACGAGGGTCAGGCCAGCGGGTCCGGCCCCGATGATGCACAGGTCCGCGTCGATGGCCTCGGGGCAGGCGGTGGAGCGGAAATCCGAGATCATTCCATGCTTGCCCGTACGCTTCCGCAAACGGGGGAGCGTCTCAGCTCCCGGGACCATGCTCCGGTACGCTGGCGGCCGGATCTATTGTGCGAACGCGGATATGGCCAAGGCGCGGACAGCTTACGTATGCAATGAATGCGGCGCCGATTTCAGCAAGTGGCAGGGGCAGTGCGGCGCCTGCGGCGCCTGGGACACGCTGTCGGAGATCGTGGTCGAGTCCGCGGCCTCCGTGAAATCGCCGGCGGCGCGGCGCAGCGGCTGGGCCGGCAAGGTCGATCCGCCCAGGGTTACCGCGCTCAAGGACGTCGAGCAGGGCGCCGAGGCGCGCGTATCCACCGGCATCGGCGAATTCGACCGCGTGCTCGGCGGTGGCCTGGTCGCCGGGGCGGTGGTGCTGGTCGGCGGTGATCCGGGCATCGGCAAGTCCACCCTGCTGCTGCAGGCGGTGGCCTCGATGGCGGCCTCGCTGCCCGGCCTGTACGTGACCGGCGAGGAATCGCTGGCCCAGGTGGCCGGTCGCGCCTCGCGGCTGGGGCTGCCGCTGGATGGCCTCAATGCGCTGGCCGAGACCGGCATCGAACGCATCCTCGAACAGGCCGCGCAGCTGCGGCCGCGGATCATCGTCGCGGACTCGGTGCAGACGCTGTGGACGGACTCGCTCACCGCCGCCCCCGGCTCGGTGAGCCAGGTGCGCGAGAGCGCCGCGCGGCTGGTGCGCTACGCCAAGGAGACCGGCACCGCGGTGTTCCTGGTGGGCCACGTGACCAAGGAAGGCGGCATCGCCGGCCCGCGCGTGCTCGAGCACATGGTCGATGCGGTGCTGTACTTCGAGGGCGACTCGGGCAGCCGCTTCCGCGTGCTGCGCGCGTTCAAGAACCGCTTCGGCGCGGTCAACGAGCTGGGCGTGTTCGCGATGGGGGACAGGGGGCTCAAGGAAGTGCCCAACCCCTCGGCGATCTTCCTCTCGGGCAGTGCGCGGCAGCCGGGCAGCTGCGTGATGGTCACCCGCGAGGGCACGCGGCCGCTGCTGGTGGAGGTGCAGGCGCTGGTGGACTCCTCGCCGCTGTCCAACCCGCGGCGCGTCGCCGTGGGCCTGGAAGGCAACCGCATGGCGATGCTGCTGGCGGTGCTGCATCGCCACGGCGGCGTGGCAACGGGCGACCAGGACGTGTTCGTCAACGTGGTCGGCGGCATCCGCGTGCAGGAAACCGCGGCCGACCTGCCGGTGCTGCTGTCGGTGCTGTCCTCGCTGCGCGATGCGCCCCTGCCGGACAAGACCATCGCCTTCGGCGAGGTCGGCCTGTCGGGCGAGATCCGCCCGGTGCCCAATGGCGAGGAGCGGCTGAAGGAGGCGGCGACGCACGGCTTCCTGCGCGCCATCGTGCCCAGGGCGAATGCGCCCAAGGCCGGCAGCTACAAGGGCATGCAGGTGATCGCGGTGGATCGGCTGGCCGACGCGCTCGAGCAGGCGTGAGCACGGTCCGGGCGGACACCGCGCCGCGCGTGGCGCGATGGGTGTCGGTGGTGCTGCACCCGTTCGCGGTGTTCGGGGCGCT
>JAEXTE010000120.1 GCA_023453655.1 Pseudomonadota bacterium | reverse complement strand
TAAACGTCGGACGCAATGGCGCGCCCGGCCTCCCTTCCCGACCGGCCGCCAACGACGGCAGCCCGGTCGCCGACAACGGCGTCTCTCCGGCCCACACCGGAGGACGCCGTTTTTCGTTTCGCCCTCCCCTCCCCGGCCGCGCCACCGGCGACGGCCCTCCTCCAAGGAGCGTGTACGGATGAACCGATCGTTCTGGCAGGCCGGCCATACGCCCACCCTGCTGTCGGCTTTCCTCTACTTCGACCTGAGCTTCATGGTCTGGTACCTGCTCGGTCCGATGCAGGTGCAGATCGCCGACGCCCTGCTGCTCGACACCCAGCAGCGCGCGCTGATGGTGGCGGTGCCGATCCTGTGCGGCGCGGTGCTGCGGCTGTTCCTGGGCCTGCTCGCCGACCGCATCGGCGCCAAGCGCACCGGGCTGCTCGCCCAGGCGCTGGTGATCGGCGCCCTGCTGGTGGCCTGGCGGCTGGGCGTGCACAGCTTCGGCCAGGTGCTGCTGCTCGGCCTGGCACTGGGCGTGGCCGGGGCCTCGTTCGCGGTGGCGCTGCCGCTGGCCTCGCGCTGGTATCCGCCCGAGCACCAGGGCACGGCGATGGGCATCGCCGGCGCCGGCAATTCAGGCACGGTGCTGGCCGCGCTGTTCGCGCCGGCGCTGGCGGCCGCGCTCGGCTTCCGCAATGTGTTCGGCCTGGCCTGCATCCCGCTGGTCGCGGTGCTGGTGGTATTCGCGCTGTGCGCCAAGGACGCGCCGGTGCCGGTGGCGCGCAAGCGGCTGCGCCACTACGCGCAGGTGCTGGTGGGCAACCGCGACTCGTGGTGGTTCATGTGCTTCTACGCTATCACCTTTGGCGGCTTCGCCGGTTTCGCCAGCGCGCTGCCGGGCTATTTCCACGACCAGTTCGGCTTCGCGCCGAAGCTCGCCGGCTGGGCCACCGCCGCCTGCGTGCTGGCCGGTTCGGTGATGCGCCCGGTCGGCGGCGTGATCGCCGACCGCATCGGCGGCACCCGCACCCTGCTCGCGGTCTATCTCTCGGTCGCGGGCCTGGTGGCCGGCGCGGCGCTGGGCCTGGGCGGCGCGGTGGGCGTGGTCGCGCTGTTCGTGCTCACCCTGCTGTGCCTGGGCGCGGGCAACGGAGCGGTGTTCCAGCTGGTGCCGCAGCGTTTTGGCCGCGACATCGGGCTGATGACGGGGCTGATCGGCATGGCAGGCGGCGTCGGCGGCTTCCTGCTTGCCGCGGGCCTGGGCGTGGTCAAGCAGCAGTCCGGCAGCTATGCGCCCGGCCTGTGGCTGTTCGTGGCGATCAGCCTCGCGGCCTGGACGCTGCTGTGGAGCGTCAAGCAGCAGTGGCGCAGCCAGTGGCTGGCGCTCGGCACCGCGCGCATCTGACCCGGAGACGACGATGAAACAACCCCGCCTGGTGGTGGTCGGCAACGGCATGGCCGGCGTCCGCACGCTGGAAGAGCTGCTCAAGCTGGTGCCCGGGATGTACGACATCACCGTGTTCGGCGCCGAGCCGCATCCCAACTACAACCGCATCCTGCTCTCGCCGGTGCTGGCCGGCGAGCAGGACTTCGACGACATCGTGCTCAACCCGCTGTCCTGGTACGCGGACAACGGCATCCGCCTGCACCTGGGCAAGCAGGTGACCCGCATCGACCGGGTGCATCGCCGCGTCATCGCCGCCGACGGCACCGAGGCGTCCTACGACCGCCTGCTGCTGGCCACCGGCTCGCTGCCCTTCATCCTGCCGATCCCGGGCAAGGACCTGAAGGGGGTGATCGGCTACCGCGACATCCACGACACGCAGGCGATGATCGACGCGGCGAAGGTCAAGCGCCATGCGGTGGTGATCGGCGGCGGCCTGCTCGGACTGGAAGCGGCCAACGGGCTGATGCTGCGCGGCATGGACGTCACCGTGGTGCACCTGGCCGGCTGGCTGCTCGAACGCCAGCTCGATCCGGTGGCCGGCGCGCTGCTGGAAAAATCCCTGGTCGAGCGCGGGCTGACGTTCCGGCTCAACACCTCGACCAGCGAGTTGCTGGGCAACGATGCCGGCGAAGTCGTCGGCGTGCGCTTCTCGGACTGCAGCGAAGTGCCGGCGGACCTGGTGGTGATGGCTGCCGGCATCCGCCCCAATACCGCGCTGGCGCAGGAGGCCGGCATCCACTGCAACCGCGGCATCGTGGTCAACGATTCGCTGCAGACCTTCGACCCGCGCGTCTATGCGGTCGGCGAGTGCGCCGCGCACCGCGGCATCGCCTACGGCCTGGTGGCGCCGCTGTTCGAGCAGGCCAAGGTCTGCGCCAACCACCTGGCCACCTACGGCATCGGCATCTACAAGGGTTCGGCGGTCTCGACCAAGCTCAAGGTCACCGGCATCGACCTGTTCTCGGCCGGCGAGTTCATGGGTGGCGACGGCACCGAGGAGATCGTGCTCAGCGATCCGGCCGGGGGCCTGTACAAGAAGCTCGTCATCCGCGACGACAAGCTGGTGGGCGCCTGCCTCTACGGCGACACCGGCGATGGCGCCTGGTACTTCAAGCAGATCAAGGACGGCGTGGCGATCGGCGACCGCCGCGACACCCTGGCCTTCGGCGAGACCGCGCTGGGCGATGCGGGCACCGGTGGGCAGGACCGCGCTGCCTCGATGGGCGACGCCGACGAGGTCTGCGGCTGCAACGGCGTGTGCAAGGGCACGATCGTCAAGGCGGTGCGCGAGCAGGGCCTGTTCACCGTGGACGAGGTGAAGAAGCACACCAAGGCGGCCAGTTCCTGCGGCTCCTGCACCGGCCTGGTCGAGCAGATCCTGATGAACTGCCTCGGCTCCAACTTCCAGGAAACGCCCAAGACCAAGGCCGTGTGCGGCTGCACCGACCGTACCCACGGAGAGGTGCGCCAGGCCATCCGCGACCACCACCTGGTCAGCCACGCCCAGGCCTACGCCTTCATGGAGTGGCGCACGCCCAACGGCTGCGCCACCTGCCGGCCGGCGATCAACTACTACATGCTCTCGACCTGGCCGCGCGAGGC
>JAEXTE010000110.1 GCA_023453655.1 Pseudomonadota bacterium | reverse complement strand
TGAAGGACGAAGACTTCAAGAAGCCGATCATCGCCATCGCCAACTCCTTCACCCAGTTCGTGCCCGGGCACGTGCACCTGAAGGACCTGGGCCAGCTGGTCGCGCGCGAAATCGAGCGCGTCGGCGGGGTGGCCAGGGAGTTCCACACCATCGCGGTCGACGACGGCATCGCGATGGGCCACGACGGCATGCTCTATTCGCTGCCCAGCCGCGAGGTGATCGCCGATTCGGTCGAGTACATGGCCAATGCGCACTGCGCCGACGCGCTGGTGTGCATCTCCAACTGCGACAAGATCACGCCGGGCATGCTGATGGCGGCGCTGCGGCTCAACATCCCGACGGTGTTCGTCTCCGGCGGGCCGATGGAGGCGGGCAAGACGCGTCTTGCCGACCACAAGCTCGACCTCGTCGATGCAATGGTCATGGCCGCCGATCCTTCCGCGACCGACGAACAGGTCGCCGCGGTCGAGCGCAGCGCCTGCCCGACCTGCGGTTCGTGCTCGGGCATGTTCACCGCCAACTCGATGAACTGCCTGACCGAGGCGCTGGGCCTGTCGCTGCCGGGCAACGGCACCCTGCTCGCCACGCACGCCGACCGCGAACAGCTGTTCCGGCGCGCCGGCCGCACCGCGGTGGAGCTGGTGCATCGGTGGTACGGCGACGGCGACGGGCGCGCGCTGCCCCGCGGCATCGCCACCTTCGAGGCGTTCGAGAACGCGATGACGCTCGACATCGCCATGGGCGGTTCGACCAACACCATCCTGCACCTGCTGGCCGCGGCCCGCGAAGCGGAAGTGCCGTTCACCCTGCACGACATCGACCGGCTGTCGCGGCGCGTGCCGCAGCTGTGCAAGGTCGCGCCCAACACGCCCGACTACCACGTCGAGGACGTGCACCGCGCCGGCGGCATCATGGCCATCCTCGGCGAACTGGCGCGCGGCGGGCTGCTGCACGCCGATGCGGCGACCGTGCATGCGCCGACGCTGGCCGAGGCGATCGCGCGCTGGGACATCGCGCGCAACGATGACGAGGCGGTGGCGACGTTCTATCGCGCCGGCCCGGCCGGCATTCCGACCCAGGTCGCCTTCAGCCAGGCCACGCGCTGGCCCACGCTGGACGCCGACCGCGCCGGCGGCTGCATCCGCAGCGTCGAACACGCGTATTCGCGCGACGGCGGGCTGGCGGTCCTGCGCGGCAACATCGCCCCCGACGGCTGCGTGGTGAAGACCGCCGGCGTGGACGAATCGATCCACGTGTTCGCGGGCAGCGCCCGCGTGTTCGAAAGCCAGGACGCGGCGGTCCAGGGCATCCTCGGCGACGAGGTGCAGCCGGGCGAGGTGGTGGTGATCCGCTACGAAGGTCCCAAGGGCGGCCCGGGCATGCAGGAGATGCTGTACCCGACCAGCTACCTGAAGTCCAAGGGGCTGGGCAAGCGCTGCGCGCTGCTCACCGACGGGCGCTTCTCGGGCGGCACCTCGGGCCTGTCGATCGGGCACGTGTCGCCCGAAGCCGCGGCGGGCGGGACGATCGGCCTGGTGCGCGACGGCGACCGGATCCGCATCGACATCCCCGCCCGCGCGATCGAACTGCTGGTGCCGGAGGACGAACTGGCCGCGCGCCGCGCCGCGCAGGACGCCGCCGGCTGGAAGCCGGCGCAGCCGCGCCCGCGCCGGGTCAGCGCCGCGCTGAAAGCCTACGCCCTGCTCGCGACCAGCGCGGACAAGGGCGCGGTGCGCAACCTGGAGATGCTGGAGGCCTGAAGCGCGCGGCCGGCACGCCGGGCAAAGCCGCAGCCGCGGTGCGCGTGCTAGCGTGCCGCATGCGCCGGATTCTCCTGCCCCTGCTCCTGCTGTCGCTCCCCGCCGCCGCGCGCGCGGACGATGCGCCGCTGGTGGTCGGGACCTACGCCTATCCCGCGCGCGACCGGGCCGCCGCCATCGCGCCGCTGGCCGATTACGTGTCCGCCGTCGCCGGGCGGCCCACGCAGCTGCGCCTGTGGCCTTCGCCCTCGGCCCTGGTGGCGGGATTCCGCGGCGGCGAGGCCGACGTGATCGTGCCCAACCTGCATGCCTACCTGCAGGCGAGGGACGGCGCGGTCACGCTGCCGGTGCCGGACGTGCCGGCGGAGCAGGCCGCCCGCTATCGCGCGGTGATCGTGGCACGCGCCGTCGACGCGCTCGATGCGCTCGACGTGGAGCGGGCGGCATCGCTGCGGCTGGCGCTGGTGGGCGAGGATTCGGCTTCCGGCGGCTTCGTGCCGCTGGCACGGCTGCGCGGCGCCGGACTGACCACGGAGGATTTCGCGCAGGTGGTCTACGCCGGCTCGCACGAGGCCGCGCGGCTCGCGCTGCAGGAAGGGCGGGTGGAGGTCGCGGCCCTCGCCGCCGACGTCTACGACGCCATGCCGGTGGCCGGTGCCACGGTCCTGTGGCGCTCGGCGGCGATTCCGCCGGGACCGCTGCTGTGCCGCAGGGATGCCCGGGTGCCCTGCGCCGACATCGCGGAGGCCCTGCTCGAGGCACACCGTGCCGCGCCCGCGGTACTGCAGGCGCTGCGCGCGGGGTGGCCCGAGTTCGGCGATGCCCCGCGTTTCGTGGAGGCCGGCGCGATCGCCGATACGATCGACGCCGGCCGCCGGGGCGCGCTCAGCCTTCCCAGGCCGGCAGCTTCTTCTTCACCGCCACGTTCTTGAGCGTCACGTAGGCCGGGATGCCGTCCTTGCCGTAAGGGGGCGGCAGCTCGCCGCGGATCAGCGGCTGGAGGTAGGTGCGGGCCTTGTCGGTGATGCCGTAGCCGTCGCGGCGGATGAAGTTCTTCGGGAACTTCTTCTCGTGGTTGGCCACCTTGTCCAGCGGCGCGCTGCCGATCCTCCAGCGATAGGGATGGTCGGAGGTGCGCACGATCACCGGCATGGTGGCGTTCTGGCCCTTGAGCGCGAACTGCACCGCCGCCTTGCCCACCGCGACCGCCTGGTCCACGTCGGTCTTCGAGGCCAGGTGGCGCGCCGAGCGCTG
>JAEXTE010000052.1 GCA_023453655.1 Pseudomonadota bacterium | reverse complement strand
TTTCTGATCAAACACTTACTGCGATGTCCGAGGACGACAGTAGTAGCGCCGCCGAGATTCCGGAAAAACGGCGCAGCTGGCTCGAGCGACTGAGCTCGGCCATCTCCGGCGAACCCAGCACCCGCGAGGACCTGGTCGAGCTGCTGCGCGACACCCATTCCGACGGCCTGATCGAGGCCGACACGCTGCGGATGATGGAGGGCGCGCTGGCCGTGTCCGACATGACCGTGGGCGACGTGATGGTGCCGCGCGCGCAGATGGTGGCGCTGCCGGCCGAGGCGCGGCTGCTCGACCTGATGAAGCAGGTGGTCGAGTCCGGCCATTCGCGCTTCCCGGTGCACGGCGAGGACAAGGACGAGATCCTGGGCATCCTGCTGGCCAAGGACCTGCTGCGCGGCGTGGTGGCCGACAACGGCCCGCGCACCGTGCACGAGGTGCTGCGCCCGGCCGTGCTGATCCCCGAGTCCAAGAAGCTCAACGTGCTGCTGCGCGAGTTCCGCCAGTCGCGCAACCACATGGCGATCGTGATCGACGAGTACGGCGGCGTGGCCGGCCTGGTGACGATCGAGGACGTGCTGGAGGAAATCGTCGGCGAGATCGACGACGAGCACGACGACGCCGAGGACCCGGACGCGCTGATCGCCGCCCAGGCCGACGGCCAGTACGTGGTGGACGCGCTCACCCCGATCGCCGATTTCAACGAGCGCTTCGGCGCGGATTTCAACGACGACGAGTACGACACCATCGGCGGGCTGGTCACCGCCGAGATCGGGCACCTGCCGGAGGCGGGCGAGGAACTCACCCTGGGGCGTTTCGGCTTCCGCATCGCCCGCGCCGACGCGCGTCGCCTGCATGCGCTGCACGTGAGCGTGCATGCCGACGGCGGGACCGACTGAGGTGCGGCTGACCGCGGGCCGGCCGGCGCCGCGCCCCTGCACCGGTACCCGGACCCTCGCAGCCGCGGCGTGGGCGTTGTCGGCCGTACTGCTGGTCCTGTTCGCGGCCCTGCCCCTGCACGCCGCGCCGCGCATCGGCGTGGCGACGATGCAGCCGGGCGAAATCTTCTTCGAGCGCTTCGGCCACAACGCGATCGTGGTCGACGAGCCGGCGCTGGGCGAGCCGGTGTCCTACAACTTCGGCTACTTCGACATGGAGGAGCCCGACTTCGTGTCGCGTTTCGTCCGCGGCGACATGCGCTACCGGCTGGTGGCGCTGCCGCTCTCGCAGGACATGGCCTACTACCGCGAGGTCGGGCGCGGGGTGTCGGTGCAATGGCTCGACCTGGACCCCGCCCAGGCGCGCGCGCTGGCCGACGCCCTGGCCCGGAACGCCCTGCCCCGGAACGCGGTCTACCGCTACGACTACTTCACCGACAACTGCTCCACGCGCGTGCGCGACGCGCTCGACGACGCGCTGGACGGCGCGCTGCAGCGGCGGCTGGCGAGCCGCTCGCGCGGCAACACCTACCGTGGCGATGCGGTGCGGCTGGCCTCGCCGGCACCGTGGATGTGGCTGGGCTTCGACCTCGGGCTGGGGCCGTCGGCCGACCGGCCCAACTCGCTGTGGCACGACGCGTTCGTGCCGATGCGGCTGGCCGATGCGCTGTCGGACATCCGCCTGGAAGACGGTCGCCCGCTGGTGTCCTCGACCGAAACGCTGCTGCCGCACCGGCTGCCGCCGGAGCCGCCCGAAGCGCCGCGGCCGTGGTGGCCCTGGCTGCTGGCGGGCCTGGCCCTGGCCATCGGCATGCTGGCGCTGCGGCGCCGCCAGGAGCTCGTGGCCGGTGCCGCGCTGGCGTTCTGGACGATCGGCGGCGTGCTCGGCCTGGTGATGGTGTTCCTGTGGTGCTTCACCGAACACCGGTTCGCCTGGGCCAACCAGAACCTGCTGCTGCTGTCGCCGCTGTCGCTGCTGCTGCTCGGCGGTGGCTGGCGCATCGTGCGCGGGCGCGACGGCGGTGCGCTGTTCCGCGGGCTGCTGTGGACGTTGGCGACGGCCGCGGTGATCGCCCTGTTCCTGCACCTGCTGCCGGTGCTGCCGCAGCGCAACGCGCACTGGATCGCGCTGCTGTTGCCGGTGCACCTCGGCCTCGCGTTCGCCCTGGGCAGGCGCCGGCGCGACTGAGCGCGATCGAGGCGCGTCGCCGGCGCATCCCGGTTCACCGCGCATACGCCAAGGTTGCCGCCCGCGTTGCGCTGGCGCAGGATGCCGCGATGGAGCAGCCGCCGTTCGCCAACCCACCCAGCGTCATCAACTGCATCGTCTATGCGCGCGACGGCGTGCACCGCGACGTCCCCCTGGCCGAAATCAGCGAACTGCTGGCGCGCGATGCCGACAGCTTCGCCTGGATCGGCCTGTACGAACCCGACGACGCCGTGCTCGAGCGCCTGCAGGACGAGTTCGGCCTGCACGACCTGGCCATCGAGGACGCGCACAAGGCGCACCAGCGGCCCAAGATCGAGGCTTACGGGCACTCGCTGTTCGTGGTGGCCAGCACCGCCCAGGTGGTGGCGCAGAAGATCGCCTACGGCGAGACCCACCTGTTCTTCGGTCCGCGCTACCTGGTCACCGTACGTCACGGCGCCTCGCTGTCCTACGCGGCGGCGCGCGCGCGGCTGGAGCGGGAGCCGGAACTTCTGGCGCTCGGCCCGTCGTTCGGGCTGTATGCGGTGCTCGACGCCATCGTCGACAACTACGTGCCCATCGTCGACGAGTTCAAGGCCACCCTGCCGGCCCTGGAGCAGGACATCGTCAGCGAGTCCTTCGACCGCTCCACCGTGATCCGGCTCTACGATCTCAAGCGCGAGCTGACCTACATGCAGGTCAACGTGGCCCCCATGCAGGACGTGCTGTCACAGCTGGTGCGCAGCAGCAGCCCGCTGATCCCGGAGGAGGTACGGCTGTACCTGCGCGACGTGCTCGACCACAGCCTGCGCATCAACCAGACCATCGAGGTGCTGCGCGACATGCTGGGCACCGCGCTCACCGTCAACCAGGCGCTGGTCACCCAGGCCCAAGGCGAGGTGGTCAAGCGCCTCGCCGGCTGGGCCGCCCTGCTGGCGGCGCCGACGCTGATCGCCAGCTGGTACGGCATGAATTTCGACAACATGCCCGAACTGCATGGGCGCTGGAGCTATCCGGCCCTGGTCGGCGTCGTGGCGCTGGTGGTGCTCGGGCTCTACCGCTACCTGCGCAAGGTCCACTGGCTCTGACCCGGCCTGTGGCCTGCCCCACGATTTGACCAAAGTCCAATACGGCAGGCGCGTTGCGGCGCAGCATTGCGATTGACACCAATCGGCGTAAAAGCCCACTTTGGCGTTCCCCCATCGCGAGGCTGGCCATGAAGTCTGGATTCGGAAAGAT
>JAEXTE010000044.1 GCA_023453655.1 Pseudomonadota bacterium | reverse complement strand
GCCGTCCAGCGCCGCGTCGCTGTAGCCGCTGACGTACAGCTCGGCGTCGCCGTGCAGGCGCAGATACATGAAATCGGCGGTCGGCTCCTCCACCCACGGCCAGCGACCGGCGGTGTCGGCCACCACCAGGGCCATGCCGCGCGACCGCAGCATGTCCACGAATACGGGATCGAGGAAGCTCTCGTGCCGCACTTCGAAGGCATGGCGCAGCGGCCCGTGGTGGCGGGGTTTCAGCACCGCGCGTCCTTTCAGCCGCGACGCATCACGGCGCCTGGCCAGGCGCGCGGCCGCGTCCGTGTCGCGGGGCAGCAGGTCGAGGAAGGCCTCCATGCGCGCCGGGTCGAAGCGCATCGCCTCGGGGAACTGCCACAGCAGCGGGCCGAGCTTTGCGCCGAGCGCCAGCAGCCCCTGCGCGAAGAACGTGGCCAGCGCCTGCTCCACGCCGCGCAGCTTGAGCATGTGCGTGATGTAGCGGCTGCCCTTGACCGCGAACACGAAGTCGTCGGGCGTCTCGTCATGCCAGCGCCGGAAGCTGTCGGGATGCTGCAGCGAATAGAAGCTGCCGTTGAGCTCGATGCTCGAGAAGCAGCGCGAGGCGTATTCGAGTTCGCGGCGCTGGGGCAGCCCGGCCGGATAGAAACTGCCGCGCCAGCGCGGGTAGCGCCAGCCCGAGATGCCGATGCGCACGCGTCCCTGCCGCACTTCGCCCGGCTCCGTCAGCCTCCGGCGAGTCCGCCGCCGGCGCGTCCGGGCAGGGCGCCATCGTCCTCCGCGTCCGGATCCTCGAGGTCGCCGACCTCGCGGTCGATGCCGGCCTGCGGATCCGCGGGGCGGCGCGGTGCGTCGTCGTCGGAGCCGTGCTTGCGGGCGGGGCCGTCGCGGCGGTCTTCATCGTCGGGCTGCATGTCGCGCTCCACGTCGGGAAGGGTCCGAGCCTATCCGCCGCGGCGTGAGGAACCGGCGATGCCGCGGGGTTTCGCGACGACCACCGACGCGCGAAGATGCCCTGCCGCCACGCCGGAGCGATCCGATGACGCCACTCGACAAGCCGCTGCGCCGCGAAGTGCGGATCGACGGCCAGCCCTACACGCTCACCATCGATCCCGAGGGCCTGAAGCTGGTGCCCAAGGGCAAGCGCAAGGGCCTGGAGCTGCGCTGGACCGAACTCACCAGCGGCGACGCCGCGCTGGCCACCGCCCTGCAGGCATCGCTGCAGGACTGAACGCCGCGCGGCGCGGAGCGTGAAGCGTTCCGGGCCGGAAACTTGCTTCACCCGCGCATCGTGGCGAGGATGGGGGCGACACTCCAACCAACCAGGAGCCCTGATGCCCGCATCCACCGGCCACCGCGCCGGCCTCCGTCCGCACGTCGCCCGCAGCCGCCCTGGCGTTTCGCCTGTCCTGCTGGCCGACGAATACACGTCGCTGCAGCACGTCCTCCTCGGCCGCCTTCCCCGTTTCGGCGCCCAGCTGTTCCTCGACGACGACCTGCAGATCTCCGAATCCGATACCGCCTACGGCGTGGCCATGGCCAGCCCGCTGCTGGAGCTGCCGCGCCCGGCCCGCATCGCCATCCTCGGCGGCGGCGATGGCGGAGTGCTCCGCGAACTGCTGCGCACGCTCGATCCCATCGATGCGCAACCGTCCGAAGTCACCCTCGTCGAGATCGACGAGCGCGTGATCGCCCTGTCCCGCGAACACCTGCCGGCGCTGTGCGGCGATGCCTTCGACAGCCCGCAGGCGCGCATCGTGATCGGCGACGCCTTCGCCTGGATCGCGCAGGCGCGCGACCTCGACGCGGTGATCTACGACCTGACCATGGATCCGGTACGCAAGGGGCAGAGCCGCGCCGCCTTCATCGGCGGCATCGTCGGGCACATGGCGCGCGCCCTGCGGCCCGGCGGCATCCTGAGCATGCAGTGCTGCGGCCACGGCCTGCGCGATGCGGACGATCGCGCGACCCGCCGCGAACTGCTGCCGCTGATCCGCGCCGCGGTCGACGCGCACTTCCAGGATCGCTGCGAACAGAGCGTGCTGGTGCCTTCCTACCGCGACCTGTGGACCTTCCTCAGCGCGCGCAAGCCGGCGTGAGCGAACGCTCCAGCCGCCGGTAGTACGGCAGCAGCGCCAGCGCGCGCGCCACCACGAACAGCACGAACGCCGCCCACAGCCCGTGGTTGCCCCAGGCGGCCGCGGCGGGCCAGGCGCACAGCCAGAACGCCGCCAGCGACAGCACCCCCGCATTGCGCATCTCGCGCGTACGCGTGGCGCCGATGAACACGCCGTCGAGCTGGAACGCCGCCACCGACAGCAGCACGTACAGGCCGGTCCACGGCAGGAAGGCGCGCGCGGTGGCGGCCACGTCGGGCAGCGAGGTCAGCAGGCCGATTACCGCGCCGCCCAGCGCCCAGATCCCGAGCGCCAGCGCCAGGGCGGTGGCCAGCGCCAGCTCGCTCGACAGCCGTACCGCACGACGCAGCCTCGGCAGGTCGCGCGCGCCGACGGCGCTGCCAGTCAGCGCCTCGGCCACGAAGGCGTAGCCGTCGAGGAAGAACGCGCTGAACGAGACCAGCTGCAGCAGCAGGTGGTTGGCGGCCAGGGTCACGTCGCCGAAACGCGCGCCCTGGCTGGCGAACCAGCCGAAGCCGGCCAGCAGGCACAGGGTGCGCAGCATGATGTCGCCGTTGGCCGACATCATCCTGCGCAGGCGCGCCCCATCGCGCAGCCGTGCCAGCGGCAGGAATGGCGCCGGGTCCCGGTGGCGCGCACGCAGCGTACGCCACAGCACCAGCGCGGCCACCGCGCAGGTGGTCCATTCGGCGATCGCGGTGCCCAGTCCGATGCCGCGCGCGCCCAGGTCCAGCACGCCGGCGAACCAGACGTCGAGTGCGGCGTTGAGGCCGTTGAGCAGCAGCTGCACCAGCAGCAGGGTGCGGCTGTGGCCCAGCCCGATCAGCGCGCCGCTGAAGGCATACAGCGCCAGCGCCGCGGGCGCGCCCCAGATCCGCGCCTGGAAATAGGCCGTGCCGGCGCGCTCGACCGCGTCGCTGGCCTCCATCAGCCCGAACCACGCGCCGGCCAGCGGCCACTGCAGCAGCAGGATCGCCAGCCCCAGGCCAAGGCCAAGCAGCAGCGAACGGGCCAGCGTCGCGCGGACCTCGGCCTCGTCGCCGGCGCCGTCCGCCTGCGCGATGAAGCCGGTGGTGGCCATGCGCAGGAAGCCGAAGCTCCAGTAGACGAAGTTGAACAGCAGCGCGCCCAGCGCAAGCGCACCCAGGTCGGACACGCTGCCGTAGTGGCCGATCACCGCGGTATCGACCAGTCCCAGCAGCGGCACCGACGCATTGGCCAGGATGATCGGCCAGGCCATGCGCGCGATGCCCGGGCGCGAGAGGGGCGGATGCGGCGTTCGCATCGCGCCATCATGCCGCACACGCATGACGGCCGTCAGGCGACCTGCAGGCGCTCCTGCACGGCGCGGCGCAGCTCTTCGACCGAGTACGGCTTGCGCAGCAGCGGGATCCCCAGCGCCTGCGCCTGGTCGACGAACGCATCGGCGTGTCCGCTGCACAGCAGCACCGGCAGGCCGGGGCGGCGCTGGCGCACTTCCACCGCCAGCTCGATGCCATTGGTGCCGCCGGGCATCATCACGTCGGAGAACACCAGGTCGATCCTGCGCCCGTCGGCCAGCGCGCCCAGCGCCGACTGCGCGCCCATCGCATGTACCACCTCGTAGCCGAAGTCGAGCAGCATCTCCTTGACCAGGGTGGCCACTTCGACATCGTCCTCCACCAGCAGCACGCACTGGCCCGGTCGCGGGACGTCCGCCTCGGGCCGCCGTTCCGGCGCGGCCTCGTCCGGCAACGGCCTGTGCGACCGCGGCAGCAGCAGGGTAATCGTGGTGCCCTCGCCGACCACCGAGTCGATGCGCACCTCGCCGCCGGACTGGCGCGCGAAGCCATAGACCTGGGCCAGGCCCAGGCCCGTGCCCTTGCCCACGTCCTTGGTGGTGAAGAAGGGCTCGAACACCCGCGCCTTGATCTCGTCCGACATGCCCGAGCCGGTGTCCGAGACGGTCAGGCGCACCTGTTCCTGCGCGCCTTCGGCGAGGTTGACGGCGGCGATGGTGATGCGCCCGCTGCCGTTCATCGCGTCGCGGGCGTTGACCGCGAGGTTGAGGATCGCAAGCTCGCACTCGCCGGCGTCCACGAACACCGGCCACAGGTCCGGCGCCAGGCGCATGTCCACCTCGACGTCGCCGCGCAGGCTGCGGTCGAGCAGTTCGCTCATGTTGCCCAGCAGCCGCGGCAGCGACACGACCTCGCCGCGCAGCGCCCGGCTGCGCGAGAAGGTCAGCAACTGGCGGGTGAGCGCCGAGCCGCGTTCGGCCGCGTGCCGCATCGCGCCCATGTAGCGCTGGCGGCGTTCGGGCGAGTCGTTGCGCTCGAGCATGTCTACGCCGGCCTGGATCACCATCAGCAGGTTGTTGAAATCGTGCGCCACGCCGCCGGTCAGCTGGCCCAGCGCCTCCATCTTCTGGGCGTGGCGCAGCGACTCCTCCACCCGCGCCCGCTCGGCGATCTCGGCGCGCAGGCGCGTATTGAGTTCGCGCAGCTGCAGGGTGCGATTGAACACCTGCAGTTCGAGGTCGGCCGCCGCGGCCTCGCGGGCGTCCAGCAATGCGCGGACCTCCAGCTGGCGCCTGCGCGCGCGCAGGGCCGACTGCACCACGCTCACCAGGGTGATCGGCTGCACCGGGCGCTCGATCAGGGCCACGTTGCCCAGGCGCTCGACCTGGCGCTGGCGCCACGCGCGCACCTTCGCATCGTCGCGGCGGCTGGTCAGCATCACGAACGGCAGGTCCGACCACGCCGGCTGCCGGGCCACCCACTCCGACAGCGCCTCCGGCGGCTGTCCCACCAGGCCTTCCTCCGCGACGACGACCGCGGCCGCCTCGTCGAGGCCCGCGACCAGCGCCGCGTGGTCGCCGCATATCCTCGCGGCGATGCCGGCCATGGCCAGCAGATCCGCGGCCGTCGCGGCATCTCGCCCGGTCGGGGCGAACAGCAACACCGCGGGTTCGGGTGCTTCAGTCTCCGGCATGGCCATGGCCGGACAGCAGCGGCTCGGCATCGCCGTTGTACTCGGGGATGCCGACCAGCACGCCGCTGAAGGCGGGTAGCGGCGGGCCGACCCGCAGGCCGCCCGCGCCCAGCTGGAACTCGCGGATGCAGCGCTCATGCGGCCCGCTGCGCTTCTTCAGCACCGACAGCGCGCGCCGCACCTCGCCGGCGTGCTCGAAATAGCGCAGCAGCAGCACCGCGTCGCTGAGGTAGCTGATGTCCAGCGGCGTCTCCGACGGGCCGGCCAGGCCGTGCTGGGCCAGCACCAGCAGGCTCACCACGCCCTGCTGCCCAAGGTAGGTCAGCAGCTCGTGCATCTGCAGCACCAGGAAGCGTCCGTCCGGCATGGCGTTGAGATAGCCGTTGAGGCTGTCGATCACCACCAGCCGCGCGCCATCGGCTTCCACCCGCCTGCGCACGATGGATGCGAACTCGCCCGGCGACATCTCGGCCGGGTCGATCTGCTGGAACAGCACCAGGCCCTGCTCGATGGCGCCGGCCAGGTCGAGCCCGAGCGCCCGCGAGCGCGCTTCGATGGTGCCGCGCCCCTCGTCGAAGGCGAAGATCGCACTGCGCTCGCCGCGCCGCGCCGCCGCGATCGCATAGGTGAGCGCGAGCGAGGACTTGCCCACGCCGGCCGCGCCCACCAGCAGCGCGCTGGTGCCGCGCTCGAGGCCGCCGCCCAGCAGCGCGTCGAGGCCGGCACTGCCGCTGTGGATGACATCGCTGAGGAATTCGGTCTTGTGTTCGGATGCCACCAGGCGCGGGTACACCTCGATGCCGCCGCGCACGATCTTCATGTCGTGGAAGCCGGCGCGGAAGTCCATGCCGCGCATCTTGATCACGCGCATGCGCCGCCGCTCGGCGCCGTAATCGATCGCCAGCTGCTCGAGCAGCACCACGCCGTGCGAGATCGAATGCAGCTGAAGGTCGCCCTGCTGCGAGGTCATGTCGTCCAGCAGGACGACCGTGCAATGGCGGTTCGCGAAGAACTGCTTGAGCGCCAGCACCTGGCGCCGGTAGCGCAGCGAGTTCTGCGCCAGCAGGCGCAGCTCCGAGAGGCTGTCGATCACCACGCGACTGGGGTTGAGCGCGCTCACCCGCTCCAGGATCAGGCGCGTGGTCTCGCCCAGTTCCACTTCCGCCGGGTGCAGCAGGGTGATTTCCTGGGACTGGTCGAGCACGGTTTCCGCCGGCACCAGCTCGATGATCTCCACGCCGGAAATGTCCCAGCCGTGGCGCGCGGCCACCAGCTGCAGCTCGCGCTCGGTTTCCGACAGGGTGATGTAGAGCACGCGCTCGCCGCGATGCGCGCCGTCGAGCAGGAACTCCATCGCCAGCGTGGTCTTGCCCGCGCCCGGACGGCCTTCGTAGAGGTACATGCGGTCGGCGTCGAGGCCGCCGCCGAGGATATCGTCGAGGCCGGCATTGCCGGTCGAGACGCGTTGATCGGAATCCGTGGAACCCTGCTGTGCTGGCATCTGTCTGCCTTCCGGTCCGCGCGGACCGAAGAAGTGGGTGTGGACATGATCGGATGGCGGGGACGCCGCCGTCACGCGTCGTCCACGCGGCTTGTACAGCTTTGTGTAGGCGAGAATGAACGGCCCCGCGTGAAAGTGGCGCAGTGACGACCACCGGCCTGCGAGGCTGTCGCCGCCGCCCACCCCGGCCACGTGCCCGGCGAGCTCGTCCTGCCCGCCGAGCGGCCGGCGTGCGCCAGGGCGAAGCGCAGCCGTCCCGCGCCGCTACAGCCGCTCGATTCCCATCGCGCGGACGAGTATCTCGTCCTGGTCGAACCGTTGCTCCAGCTGCTGCCGGTACCGCGCCCACCAGCCGTGGTCGAGCTGGGCGACCATGACTTCCACCAGCACCACCTCGTCGCGCTGCACGCGTCCCGCCTCGTCCTCCCAGGCGCCGACCGCCGGCGACCGCACGAAGGCGGTGACGCCGCCGTGGACGTCGGTGAGTTCGCCGCGCACCCGGTCGAACAGGCTGCGCGCGAACGCCTCGCCGCGCGCGTCGTACAGCGGCAGGAAGATCTGGACCAGATGCATGCTGGGGCTGTGGTGGCCGTGGAAGCGTGGCACCTTCGCACGGCGTGCGTGGCCGCGCCGTCTGCATCGCCGCCAACGTCCGCTGACGGTCCGTTCACCGGGCTGCGTCCATAAGGCCGCCATGACACGCACCGCCGCCACCGTCGCCGCGCTCGCGCTGCTGCTGGTCCTCGCCGGTTGCGGGCGCTATCCGCGCGATGCCGACGACATGACCGCGCAGGCGGCCGAACGCGGCATGCGCGTGGGCGCCAGCCACGATCCGCCCTGGCTGACGGTCGGCGCCGATGGCGCGGTCCATGGCCCCGAAGCCACCCTGGTCGAGGCATTCGCCAGGTCCCATGGCTATCGGCTCACATGGATACCGGGCAGCCACGACGCGCTGATGGGCGACCTGGAGCGCGCGCGCCTGCATGCCGTCGTCGGCGGCCATCATCCCGACTCGCCGTGGAAGCCGAAGGTCGGCTGGTCGCGGCCGCTGCGCCTGCGTGCATCCGGCGACGGCGCGATGCCCGAGCGCCGCATCGCGCTGCCGCCGGGACAGTCCGCCTGGCACCTGGCCTTCGACGGCTTCCTGCTGGCGCGCGAGGAGCGCTCGTGAGCATCGCCCGGCGCCCGCCGCCGCGTCCGCTGCCCGGGCCCCAGCAGGAGGCGCTGCGCAAGGCGGAGCGACTGTGCTGGTGGAGCCTGCTCTGGATCTCGCTGGTCTCGGCGCTGATGTTCCTGGCCATGGGCGGCTCGCAGGCGATGAAGACGGCGCTGGTCGAGGACCTGCTCAGCCTGGTGCCGCCGATCGCCTTCCTCGTCGCCAGCCGCTTCCGCCGCAAGGGCGTCGACGAGGAATACATCACCGGGCGCGAGCGCGCCTTCGACGTCAACTTCCTGATCTCGGCCGTGGCCCTGACCGGCGTGGGCCTGGCGCTGGTCTACGACAGCCTGCACACGCTGCTGACCGCCACGCGCCCGGTGGTGGGCTCGGTCGTCGTCGCCGGCCACGTGCTCTGGCAGGGCTGGTTGATGATGGGTGCGCTGCTGGTGTCGGCGGTGCCGCCGATGATCCTGGGCCGGCGCAAGCTGGCGCTGGCCAAACAGCTCTCGCTCAAGCCGCTGCACACCGACGCGGACATGGGCAAGGCCGACTGGATGACCGCCGCCGCGGGCATCGTGGGCGTGGCCGGCATCGGCTTCGGCCTGTGGTGGGCCGACGCGGTGGCCGCAATCGTGATCGCCGGCAGCATCCTGCACGACGGCGCGACCAACCTGCGCGGCGCGGTGCGCGACCTGCACGACGCGCGCCCGCAGAAGCTCGAGCGCGACGACCCCGACCCGCTGCCCGACCGGCTGTGCGCCGAGATCTCCGCGCTGCCGTGGATGGATGGCTGCGGCGTGCGCCTGCACGAGGAAGGCCTGCACCTGTCCGGCATCATCCTGCTGCGCAACCGCACGCTCACCGCCGCCCAGGTGGAGGAAGTGCGCGCCATCGCGCAGGCGGTGGACTGGCGCCTGGACCAGATCGACGTCTCGATCATGACTTCCACCGATCGCTGACGCCGTACCGCGCGCGCTTCACGCCGGCTTGGCTTAAGGTGCGCGGGACCTTCCGCCGAGCACGCCATGCCCCGACGCCTGATCCTGCCGCGCACCTACTGGGCCGACCGGACCCTGCTGGCGCTGATCATCGCCGCCAGCGCATGGCTGGCGCTGACCCTGGCCCGGGGCCCCGGCGAACTGGCCGCAATCTGGATCGGCAACGGCGTGCTGGTGGGGTGGCTGCTGTCGCGCCGTACCGCGTCCTGGCCGGGCTATCTGGCCGTTGCCTTCGCTGCGGAACTGCCCGCGCGGATGGCCGCCGGCGACGAGCCCGGCTATGCCGTCGCGATCGCCGCCTGCAACCTGGTCGAAGTCCTGGTGGTGGCGGGCGCCGTGCGCAAGGTGGTGCCCGACACCCGCGATCCGCGCAGCTGGCTGCGGCTGGGCGGCATCGCCACCAGCGCCACCCTGCTGGCGTGCGCGCTGTCGGGCATGCTGGCCGCGACGGTCGCACACCAACTCCACGGCCAGGAGTTCGCGCCAGCCTTGGGACGCTGGTTCGCCGCCCCCGTGGTAGGCATGGTGGTGGTGGCCACCACCACCCTGGTGGCGCAGCGCGAGGGCCTGGGGCTGTTCATCGCGCCGCACCGGCGGTGGGACCTGGCCGCGAGCCTGTTGCTGGTGGCGCTCGTCGGCGCAGCCGTCTTCCTGATCGACTACCCGATCGTGTTCCTGTCCTATCCGCCGCTGCTGCTGGTGGCGGTGCGCCACCGCTTCGCAGGCCTGGGCCTGGGCGTGATCGTCCTGGCGCTGGCCGGCGCGATCGCCACGACACTGGACGCAGGGCCGTTCGCACGTCCGGATCTCGACCCCGGTGTGCGCATCGCCCTGCTGCAGCTGTACATCGCCGGCGCCTGCCTGATGACCCTGCCGGTGTGCCTGGCCATGACCGAACGCGACCGCCTGGCGGCGCGCCTGCGCGAGAGCGAGCGCCAGTACCGGATGCTGGCCGACTACTCGCACGACGCCATCGTGCGCATCGGTGCCGACGGCCAGCCCGCGTACGTCTCGCCCTCGGCGGTCGAGATGACCGGCTGGCCGCCGGAGGAAATGGCCGGCTCGCCCTGGGAACTCGTGCATCCGGAAGACCGCGGCCTGCAGCAGGCGTCCATGAACGCCGCCTTCGCGAGCGACGCGCCGCGCACCGACATCTATCGCCTGCGCCATCGCGACGGTCGCGATATCTGGGTGGAAGCGGTCTCGCGCCGCGTGCCCGCCGATGCCGACGGCGGCTACGACTTGATGATCACCGCGCGCAACATCAATCGCCGGGTCGCCGCGGAACAGGCGCTGGCCGAAAGCCGGCGCGAGCTCGAGCGGCAGTCGCGCGTGGACGCCCTGACCAACCTGCCCAACCGCCGGCACTTCGACGAACGCCTCGACCTGGCGCTCAAGCGCGTGCAGCGCCACGGCACGCCCATCGCCCTGCTGTGCCTGGACCTGGACCGCTTCAAGGCGATCAACGACGGTTACGGCCATGCCGCAGGCGACGCGGTCCTGCAGGCGTTCGCGCGGCGCCTGTGCGACTGCGTCCGCGAAACCGACCTGGTCGCGCGCCTGGGGGGCGACGAATTCACGATCCTGCTCGAGGACGTGCCGCGCGGTGGTGCCGAGGCCGTGGCGCGCAAGGTGATTGCGGCCATGGCCGTCCCGGTGGATGCCGCCGGCCAGCGCCTGCAGGTGGCGACCAGCATCGGGGTCGCCTGCACCGGGCAGCCGACGGAAGCGGCGACGCTGATGGCCAAGGCCGATGCCGCGCTGTACGTGGCCAAGCACGCCGGTCGCAACCGCTATCACCTCGCCGACTGAAAGCTGGCAGCTGTCCAGCGCCATCGCGGTCCGGAGCCACGTGAGTCCGGCAGCCATGGGCGAAACGGCCCGGTCGACAAGGCGGCCGGCCTGGTGGCTAGGGATGGGCGATGCACGCAGCTCCCGTCGCAGCGCTCCGCGTGGACTGCCGCCTGCCACCAGCCCGGCCATGGCTCTCCTTGCTGAGGCTGCCGCGCGCGACTTCCGGGCGGGCGAATCCCGCGGGCCGGGCGCGGATGCAGGTCCGGACCAGGATTGCGCGGTGCCGACTCCGTCGGCGGCCAAGGATCCGCCCGTCCTTGTCCACGCCATACACCCGCCCGCTTTCGCCGGCCCTGTACAGCTTGCCGTCGGAATCGAGCGGCGGGCTCGTGCTCTTGCCGATCCCTCTGCTTCGCCGCCAGGCGCTCGAACGCCGTCAGCGGTCCGGATTCGCCCTTCTTTGTCCACGCCATAGACCCGCCCGCATTCGCCGGCCTCTACAGCGTGCCTCCGGGATCGAGCGGTGCGCGCTCGCGCTCCTGGTGATCGACTTGCCTCGCCGCCAAGCGCTTGAACGCCGTCAGCGGTCCAGGATTCGCCCTTCCTTGTCCACGCCATACAACCGCCCGCTTTCGCCTGCCTCGTACAGGTGCCGTCGGGATCGAGCGGCGGGCGCTCGTGCTCCTGGCGATCGGCCTGCCTCGGCGCCAGGGGCTTGAACGCCGTCAGCGGTCCAGAATTCGCCCGTCCTTGTCCACGCCGTACACCCGCCCGCTTTCGCCGGCCTTGTACAGCGTGCCGCCGGGATCGAGCGGCGGGCGCTCGTGCTCCTGGCGATCGACCTGCTTCGCCGCCAGGCGCTCGGCCAGCGAGGGCAGCAGCTTGCTCATCGTCGTGTTCACGTGCGACATCGCGCCGACCTTGGCATCGCGCCCGCCCTTCTGCGCCGCATCGAGGATCGCTTCGGCGACGCGGTGCGGATCGATCAGCGGATCGGGCAGCCTGGGCTCGTGGTCGAGATAGTTGCGCGCATGCTGCGGATACGGCGTATTGGTGGCGGTGGGCTGCACCAGCACGATCGACAGGTCTTCATCGTCCACCCGCACCTGCTCCACGCGCAGTGCATCGGTGAACCCCT
>JAEXTE010000002.1 GCA_023453655.1 Pseudomonadota bacterium | reverse complement strand
GCTGCGATCCGAGCGGCTGCAGGCGCGCGAGATAGGCGCGCGCATCGCGCGCCTGCGCCTGCGCGGCGGCCAGGTTGGCGCGCAGCTGGTCGATGTCCTCGCGACGGGCGCCGTTGCGCAGCTCTTCGAGCAACTGGCGCTGGCGCGCAGCCTCGGCCTCGGCGGCGGCGAGCTGGGCATCGCCGCGCGCCTGCTCGAGGCTGAGGATGCGGTCCCCCGCCTCCACGCGTTCGCCCTCGCGCACCGCGATCCCGACGATGCGCTCGGCGGCGGGCGCGGGCAACGCGATGCGGTCGAACTCGAGCGTGCCCAGGGCGCTGGGGGCCTCGTGGCGGCAGGCCGCCAGCAACAGCACGACGACGCACAGGCCGGCGGACCACGCGCGGCGGGACATGGACCGGGTCATTGCGGAAGCTCCAGCCCGCGCAGCAGCAGCGCGAGCGCGTGGCGGCGGATGTCATCGATGCCGAGGTCGCCGCTGTCGAAGATCTGGCGCCAGATCGGCGTTCCGGCGGCCGGGAACAGGGTCAGGCCCACGACCGAGACCATCAGCAGGCGCGGGTCCAGCGCGGGGTTGAGGCGGCCCGCCGCCTGCTCGACGGCGAAGCGGTCGGCCAGCACCCGCGCGATCTGCGGGGCGAGGTCGTGCACCAGCAGGTCGCGCAGGCTGCCGCCCTCGCTGACCACCTCGCGGATCCACAATGGCGCCAGCCAGGCGTGCTCGCGCACCATCGCGCACAGCGTGTCGACGAAGACGCTGAGCACGTCGCGCATCGATGCGTCCGGCATGCCCAGCAGCACGTCGCGGACGCGCGCGAATACCGGCATCAGCCGCTCGGCGATGACCGCCTCGCGCAGGCCGGCCGCGTCGCCGAAGTAGTAGTGCAGCAGCGCCGGGGTGACGCCCGCCGCGCTGGCGATGTCGCGCAGGGTGGTGGCCGCGATCCCACGCTGCACATAACAGTCGAGGGCGGCGTCCAGCGCCGCGGCGCGGCGACCGGCATCTCCGGCCGGCCGGCCCGGAGCGCGCCGGTGGGGCTGGCCCGCCTTCGCGGTCCGGGTACGGGGTTCCTGATCCATGTCCGCAATATTAATTGCACAATCAATTAATGGACGAACGCCGGATGAACGCCAGCGTCGCGACGGGCCGATGCGGCGCGGTGCGCTACCCTGCGCCGCCTATGGCAGACCAGACCCAGCGCGACTTCACCCTCGACCCGGCCGATACCGAGCGGCTGGCCAACCTCGCCGGCCCCTTCGACGGCCACCTGCGGCAGATCGAACTCCGGCTCGGGGTCGAGATCGCCAACCGCGGCAACGTGTTCCGCGTCAGCGGGCCGGACGACAAGACCGTGTCCCGGGTCGAACGCCTGCTGCGCGACCTGTACGAGGAGGCGGCCGGCGAGACCTTCGACAGCAACGCCATCAACCTGCGCCTCAACGAGGCCAACGTCGACCGCGCCGGCGACACCACGCCGCAGGACGTGGCGATCCGGGTCAAGCGCGGCACCATCCGCGGCCGCGGCGCCAACCAGGCGAAATACCTGCACGCGATCGCCACCCACGACATCAACTTCGGCGTCGGCCCGGCAGGCACCGGCAAGACCTTCCTCGCCGTGGCAATGGCGGTCGAGGCGCTCAACGAGTCGCGCGTGCAGCGGCTGGTGCTGGTGCGCCCGGCGGTGGAGGCCGGCGAGAAGCTCGGCTTCCTGCCCGGCGACCTCAGCCAGAAGGTCGATCCCTACCTGCGCCCGCTGTACGACGCGCTGTACGAGATGCTGGGCGTGGAGAAGGTGCTCAAGCTGCTGGAGCGCAACGTCATCGAGATCGCGCCGCTGGCCTACATGCGCGGGCGCACGCTCAACGACGCCTTCGTGATCCTGGACGAGGCGCAGAACACCACCATCGAGCAGATGAAGATGTTCCTGACCCGGCTGGGCTTCGGTTCGACCGCCGTGGTCACCGGCGACATGACCCAGATCGACCTGCCGCGCCACGTGAAGTCCGGACTCAAGGACGCGATCGAGGTGCTGCGCGACGTGGGCGGCGTGAGCTTCACCTTCTTCGAGGCGCGCGACGTCGTGCGCCACCCGCTGGTGGCGCGCATCGTGGATGCCTACGACCGGCGCGATGCGGACGCAGTGGAACCGGCCGCTGGCTAAGCGCCCAGGCCGGGCCGCGCCCGCGCGCAGCGACCCGGTTTAGACTGGCCGCCATGACCCAGGGCCCGATCCGTCTCGACATCGCCGTCGGCTACGCCACCCCGCGCAAGGGACTGCCGTCGGCGGTTTCGTTCCGTCGCTGGGCGACGGCCGCGCTGGCCGGGCGCATCCGCGAGGCCGACCTGGCGATCCGCCTGGTCGGCAGCAAGGAGGGCCGCGCCCTCAACCGCCACTACCGCGGCAAGGATTACGCGACCAACGTGCTCAGCTTCCCGGCCGATCTGCCGGAAGGATTGCCGCCCGGCGTGCGCATGCCGCTGCTGGGCGACCTGGTCATCTGCGCGCCGGTGGTGGCGCGCGAGGCGCGCGAACAGGGCAAGTCCCTGAATGCGCATTACGCCCACCTCACCGTGCATGGCGCGCTGCATCTGCTGGGCTGGGACCACGAGGACAGCCGCGAGGCCGATGCGATGGAGCAGCTCGAGCGCGAGATCCTCGCCGGCCTGGGCCTGGACGATCCCTACGCCTTGCCGGGCGACTGAACCTCAGAGGCAGTCGATCAGGCCGTCCATCACGGTCTGCCGGAGGCCGGGCAGCGGCGCATACAGCGGCTCGTCGACCGCCAGCGCCGCAAGCAGCTGGTCGATCGTGGTGCCGGCCGCCAGCGGCGTGCGGCACTGCCAGAACGCCCGTTGTACGCCGATCCGTCCCGTCGCCTGGGCGATCTCCTCGTGGCTGGCGGCGAAGGTCCATACGCACATGCCGATCCGTCCGCTGCCGCGATGCGCCGAGCAGCGGAAGCGCAGCGGCTGGATGTTGGTGTACTCGCCCTCGCAGAACGTGTCGCCACAGATCCAGTCGAAATCGCGGCGCAGGCCGCGGGTGAGCTCGAACCAGGCCTCGTACTGCGCGTCGGTCTGGAAATACTCCGTGGCATCGCCGTAGCCGGGGTCGGCCGCAGCGGCCGGGCCGAGGGGCAACAGGCAGGCGAGCAGGCCGATGGCCAGCATCCGGATCGGGGTCATGGCGTCCTCCTTGACGCGTTGTCGGGATGGCAAGCATCAGCCACCAGCCGTCCCCGGCCGGTCGGTGGACCCCGCACCGGCCCGTGAGGGATCGCCGCAGCGTCCCGTGAGTGGAATCCGCTGCGGCATGCCGGGCGGATTCCGGCGCGCGCCGGCAGCGGGTCCCGGGAATCCGGCAACCTGCCTGGAGCCCGGCGGCCGCAGTCCATGGGCCGGGGCCGGCACCGAGCCAGGAACCCGGACGCGACCCGCCCGGCGAGCTGCCGGGCCCTGCCGGGATCCGGGCGGGCCGGTCGAGTCCTGCCGCCGAGGTCCCCGGCCGCGCAGACCCCGTGACGAGCCGCCGCTGCTCCGGAGCCGACGACGCCCGTCCCCGCACCGGGCCGGATCGGGCGGCCGCCAGCCCGGCAGTTGGGCCGGACCGGCCGGCCGGGTAGACTTGCCCTGCCGCCCCCCACGGGCGTTTTCTGATCAAACACTTACTGCGATGTCCGAGGACGACAGTAGTAGCGCCGCCGAGATTCCGGAAAAACGGCGCAGCTGGCTCGAGCGACTGAGCTCGGCCATCTCCGGCGAACCCAGCACCCGCGA
>JAEXTE010000001.1 GCA_023453655.1 Pseudomonadota bacterium | reverse complement strand
AAGCAATACCGCGTGGCGCAGGGCGAAACGCTCCGCGTCGAAAAGCTCGAGGCCGAAGCCGGCAACGAGATCACGTTCGACAACATCCTGATGCTCGGCGACAGCGACGGCATCAAGATCGGCGACGCGCTCAAGGGCGCCAGCGTCACCGCCAAGGTCGTCGGCCACGGCCGCGCCGACAAGGTGCGCATCATCAAGTTCCGCCGCCGCAAGCACCACATGAAGCGGCAGGGCCATCGCCAGCACTACACCGAAATCGAGATCACCGGCATCGCCGGTGGCGACAAGAAGTAAGGAGAAGCAGTCATGGCACATAAAAAGGGCGTAGGTTCCTCGCGCAACGGCCGCGACTCCAACCCGAAGTACCTCGGCGTCAAGATCTACGGCGGCCAGGCCATCGAGGCCGGCAACATCATCGTCCGCCAGCGCGGCACCCAGTTCCATCCGGGTCCGGGCGTGGGCCTGGGTCGCGACCACACGCTGTTCGCGCTGGTCGATGGCCAGGTCGAGTTCTCGACCAAGGGTCCGAAGAAGCGGCGCACCGTGAGCGTGGTGGCGCAGGCGTAAGTCTCGCCCCCAAGCCGAGCGAAGGCCCCGCCGCGTGCGGGGCTTTTTCGTTGCGGGACGTTGCGGCCCGCCGCAACGGTGTGATTCGTGGTTGGTGATTCGAAAGAGCGGAATGCTGCCTTCCGCCCTTCGCCCGCTAAACTCGTTTGCCGCCGCACCGCTTTTACCCGTCACGAATCACCCATCACGAATCACGGCCCCAATGAAACTAGTCGACGAAGCTGAAATCACCGTCATCGCCGGTAACGGCGGCAACGGCTGCGTGGGCTTCCGCCGCGAGAAGTTCATCCCGCTCGGCGGACCGGACGGCGGCGACGGCGGAGATGGCGGCAGCGTGTACCTGGTGGCCGACGAGAACCTCAACACCCTGGTCGATTTCCGCCACCAGAAGGTCTTCCGCGCGCAGCGCGGCGAGAACGGCATGGGCCGGCAGATGTACGGCAAGGGCGGCGAGGACGTGCTGATCGCCGTGCCCACGGGCACCGTGGTGCACAACGTCGATACCGACGAGGTGATCGGCGACCTGACCCGCCATGGCGAGCGCCTGCTGGTGGCCCAGGGCGGCAAGGGCGGCCTGGGCAACATGCATTTCAAGAGTTCGACCAACCGCACGCCGCGCCAGTCCACCCCGGGTACGCCGGGCGAGGAGCGCAGCCTGCGGCTGGAACTCAAGCTGCTGGCCGACGTCGGCCTGCTGGGCTTCCCCAACGCGGGCAAGAGCACCCTGATCCGCGCGGTCTCGGCGGCGACGCCGAAGGTGGCGGACTATCCGTTCACCACCCTGTATCCCAACCTGGGCGTGGTCAGCGTGGAGCCGGCGCGCAGCTTCGTGATCGCCGACATCCCGGGCCTGATCGAGGGCGCGGCCGAAGGCGCGGGGCTGGGCGCGCTGTTCCTGCGCCATATCCAGCGCACGCGGCTGCTGCTGCACCTGGTGGAGATCGAGCCGCTGGACGGCGGCGACGCGGTCGAGCAGATCCGCACCATCGAGCGCGAGCTCGAGCGTTTCGACGCGGGCCTGCTGGACAAGCCGCGGTGGCTGTTGCTCAACAAGGCCGACCTGATCCCGGCCGAGGATGCGCGCGAACTGGCCGACCGGATCGTCTCGGAGCTGGGCTGGACCGCACCCTGGTTCATCGTCTCGGGACTGGCCCGCGAGGGCACGCGCGAGGTGATGCTGAAGGTGCAGGCCTACCTCGACGAGCATGCGCGCGACGAGCGCGAGGCGGCGGCGGGCAGCGACGGCTGAGGCCCGCGTGCGCGCATCGGGCGACTGTTCCGGGAATGGGCCGGCGCGGCTGCGCCTGGGCCGGTTCGATCGCGTGCCCGGTGCGGCGCCGCATGGTCGTGCCCGGGCTGGGGAAGCCTCGGCGATGGGCAAGGCATGCGCCCAAACGAAAAGCCCGGCCGGAGCCGGGCTTCTGCGAACCGCGGCGCGCCAGGAATCAGGCGGCCTTGAGCGCCTTGATGCGGGCGGTCAGGCGGCTCTTGTGGCGGGCGGCCTTGTTCTTGTGGATCAGGCCGCGCGAGCTGAAGCGGTCGAGCAGCGGCTGGGCCACGGCGAAAGCGGCTTCGGCGCCGGCGGCGTCGTTGGCGTCGAGGGCCTTGACGACCTTCTTGACGGCGGTGCGCAGCTGCGAACGCTGGGCCGTGTTGCGCGCGTTGCGCACGACGGTCTGCTTGGCGCGCTTCTTGGCGGACTTGATGTTGGCCACGATGGGATCCTGGAAACGGGTATGGAATTGAACGGCGAAAACCGGCAGTGGCCGGGTTTCGGAAAGACGGAGCCGGAAATTATGGGGGATTCAGTGACTTGGGTCAACAGGGGTGGATGCCCGGGGAGCAGGGCGTGAGCCAGCCCGATCCCGCCCTCCCGCCCGGCGGGTCCGCGCCGGCCCCGCGCCGCGCCGGGCTGCTGCGCTCGACCGCCGTGTTCAGCGCGATGACCTTCATCTCGCGCATCTCCGGCCTCGTCCGCGACCAGGTCTATGCCGGCGTATTCGGCGCCAACCCGGCCATGGACGCGTTCCTGGTCGCGTTCCGCATCCCCAACTTCCTGCGCCGCCTCTCGGCCGAGGGCTCGTTTTCGATGGCCTTCGTGCCGGTGTTGAGCGAGTACCGCGAGCGCCGCGACCATGCGGCGGTGAAGGAACTGGTGGACCGGGTCGCCGGCACCCTGCTGGCGGTGCTGCTGGTAGTGACCGCGCTGGCGGTGCTCGCCGCGCCCTGGGTGATCCGGGTATTCGCTCCCGGCTTCGAGGCGGGCGGCGGGCAGGGCGAGCTGGCCAGCCGGATGCTGCGCATCACCTTCCCCTACCTGCTGTTCATCTCGCTGGCCTCGCTGGCCGGCGGGGTGCTCAACAGTTACCAGCGCTTCGCCGTTCCGGCGCTCTCGCCGGTGCTGCTCAACATCGCCATGATCACCGCCGCGCTGGCCCTGGCGCCGCGCATGGACCAGCCGGTGATGGCGCTGGCCTGGGGCGTGCTCGCGGCAGGCGTGCTGCAGCTGGCCTTCCACCTGCCGTCGCTGGCGCGGCTGGGGCTGCTGCCGCGGCCGCGCTGGGGCGCGGCCCACGAGGGCGTGCGGCGGGTCATGAAACTGATGGTGCCGACCCTGTTCGGCTCCTCGGTGGCCCAGCTCAACCTGCTGCTCAACACCATCGTCGCGTCGATGCTGGTCGGCGGCAGCGTGACCTGGCTGTACCTGGGCGACCGCCTGCTGGAGTTCCCGCTGGGCATGTTCGGCGTTGCGATCGGCGCGGTGATCCTGCCGCACCTGTCCAGCCGCCATGCGGTCGCCGACCCGGACGGCTATTCGAAGGCGCTGGACTGGGGTTTCCGGCTCTGCCTGATGATCGCGGTGCCGGCCTGCGTCGGCCTGATGCTGTGCGCGGAGGCGGTGGTGGCCACGCTGTTCCAGCACGGCCGCTTCACCGCCCACGACACCCGGATGGCGCGTCTGACGGTGCTGGCGCTGGCGACCGCGCTGCCCGCCTTCCTGCTGGTGAAGGTGCTGGCGCCGGCCTTCTATTCGCGCCAGGACACGCGCACGCCGGTGAAGGCCGGGCTGGTGGCGGTGGCGGCCAACGTGGCGGCGACCGTGCTGTTCATCGCGGCGCTGCTGTGGCTGACGGGCATCGGGCGCGAGGCCTGGGCCGCGGGGGGCGGCGACCTGCGCGCCGCGCTGAAGGCCCTGCCGGGCGCGCATGCCTGCCTGGCGCTGGCCACCGCAGTGGCCGGCTGGACCAATGCCCTGCAGCTGTGGTGGTACCTGCGCCGGGCGCGCGTGTTCCGCGCGCAGCCGGGGTGGGCCCGGTTCGCGCGCCAGCTGGGCGTGGCCAGCCTGGCCATGGCCGCGGTGGTGGGCGCGCTGCTGCTGGCCTGGGATGGCTGGACCGCCTGGCACTGGAGCGAGCGGGCCTGGAAGCTGGCGGTCGTGGTGGGCAGCGGCGGGCTGGTGTACGCGGCGGCA
>JAEXTE010000449.1 GCA_023453655.1 Pseudomonadota bacterium | reverse complement strand
AGGGGTTTCCGCTGCCCCGCCCCTCGGCGACGGCCGGAACAGGGCAAGGCGGCGCAAGCCGCCATTGCCATTTTCGGAAGCGGCATAATTCAAAGATACGCCAGTAGCTCAATTGGCAGAGCAGCGGTCTCCAAAACCGCAGGTTGGGGGTTCGAGTCCCTCCTGGCGTGCCATCCAGAGTACCGAGTCGAGTGAACAGCAGAGTCGAGCAACCCGGGACCGCGTCCGCGGGCGACATGGTCAAGTACGCGCTGGCGCTGCTGCTGGTGGCGGCCGGGGTGTTCGCGTTCTACTGGTTCGAACAGCAGTGGCCGTCGCCGCTGCGGGTCGGCGCGGTGGCTGTGGGCGTGGTGGCGGGCCTGGCGGTCTTCATGACCAGCCTCAAGGGCCGCCAGACGCGCGAGTTCCTGTCCGAATCGCGCTTTGAGCTGCGCAAGGTGGTCTGGCCGACGCGCCAGGAGGCCACGCGCATGACCTGGGTGGTGATGATCGTGGTGGTCATCATCGCGCTGCTGCTGGCGGGTTTCGACACGGTCATCCAGTGGCTGGTGAAGCTGTTCCTCGGGCAATAAGTGGAGAGTCGGGTTTGATGGAAGCCGAAAGCGTCAAGCGTTGGTATGTGGTGCACGCCTATTCCGGCTTCGAGAAGTCGGTGGCGCAGGCGCTGCGTGACCGCATCGCGCGCGCGGAAATGCAGGACCGCTTCGGCGACGTCCTGGTCCCGACCGAGGAAGTGGTGGAGATGCGCTCCGGCCAGAAGCGCCGTTCCGAGCGCAAGTTCTTCCCGGGCTACGTGCTGGTCCAGATCGCGACCCGCGACGAGGGCGGCATCCCCCGGATGGACAGCGAGAGCTGGCATCTGGTGAAGGAGACCCCGAAGGTGATGGGCTTCATCGGCGGCACCGCCGACCGTCCGCTGCCGATCCGCGACGAGGAGGCGGCCGCCATCCTCGACCGCGTCCAGGAAGGCGTCGAGAAGCCGCGTCCCAAGGTGCTGTTCGAGCCGGGCCAGATGGTCCGGGTGGTCGACGGCCCCTTCAACGACTTCAATGGCGTGGTCGAGGAAGTCAACTACGAGAAGAGCCGCCTGCGCGTGGCGGTGCTGATTTTCGGCCGGTCGACCCCGGTCGAACTCGAGTTCGGGCAGGTCGAAAAGGCCTGAGCCGCCCCGGGCTGCAATGGCCTGGCAAACCCGCTATACTAGCCGGCTCCCCGCCCGGGAAGCCGGGCAGAACCGCAGGCCGCCGCACAGGCGGTCTTTCGCGTGGAAGGAGCGCCGCGACGCCGGGACGCGCGCTGCTCTGGATGGAATGTTCCCGGCCCGATGGGGAGCCTGACGGCGCTTGCACCCGGAGAGACCAGAAAAATGGCAAAGAAAGTAGTCGGTTACATCAAGCTGCAGGTGAAGGCCGGTCAGGCCAACCCCTCGCCGCCGGTCGGTCCCGCGCTGGGTCAGCGCGGCCTGAACATCATGGAGTTCTGCAAGGCGTTCAACGCGGCGACCTCCAAGCTCGAGCCGGGTCTGCCGACCCCGGTCATCATCACGGCGTACTCGGACCGTACCTTCACCTTCGTCACCAAGAGCACGCCGGCCACGGTGCTGCTGAAGAAGGCCGCCGGCGTCACTTCCGGCTCCAAGCGCCCGAACACCGAGAAGGTGGGCAAGGTCACCCGCGCCCAGCTCGAGGACATCGCCAAGGCGAAGGAACCCGACTTGACCGCGGCCGACCTGGACGCGGCGGTACGCACCATCGCGGGCTCCGCCCGTTCGATGGGTCTGACGGTGGAGGGCTGAGGACATGGCACTGAACAAGCGACAGAAGGCGATCAAGGCCGCCGTCCAGCCGGGCAAGGCCTACGCGATCGATGAAGCCCTGAAGATCGTCAAGGACCACAGCAAGGCCAAGTTCGTCGAGGCCGTCGACGTGGCCGTGCGCCTGGGCGTCGACGCCAAGAAGTCGGACCAGCAGGTGCGCGGCTCGACCGTGCTGCCGCAGGGCACCGGCAAGACCGTGCGCGTGGCGGTGTTCGCCCCGGCCGGCGCGAAGGCCGACGAGGCCCTGGCCGCCGGCGCCGACGCGGTCGGCATGGACGACCTGGCCGAGAAGATGCAGGGCGGCGACCTGAACTACGACGTGGTCATCGCCACGCCGGACGCGATGCGCGTGGTCGGCAAGCTCGGCACCCTGCTGGGCCCGCGCGGCCTGATGCCGAACCCGAAGGTCGGCACCGTGTCCCCGAACCCGGGCGAAGCGGTGAAGAACGCCAAGGGCGGCCAGGTGCGCTACCGCACCGACAAGGCCGGCATCATCCACTGCACCATTGGCAAGGCGGATTTCGAGTCCGAGCGCCTGAAGGAGAACCTGCAGGCGCTGCTGGTCGACCTGGTGAAGGCCAAGCCGGCCACCTCCAAGGGCCAGTACCTGCAGAAGATCTCGGTCAGCTCGACCATGGGTCCGGGCGTCATCGTCGATGCGTCGACGCTGAGCCTGAAGTAATCGTGTTACCGCCCCGCCCGGATACGGACGGGGCGCTTGAGGGCAGTCGCCGCCGGCAACGTCGGCGACAGCCGTCAAAGACCGCAGGTGCGGTCAGCGCGCAACGACGACGGGCAGGGAGCTCGTGCTGGCAGGGAATCGCCGTCGTGGCTAGCGGGACCGCTTAATCGAACCCCCAGGGGTCCGCCTGCGTAGATGGTGCCGCCTCGATGGAAGTTGTTCTGGTGCGTTCGCGAACCGCCAGCCGGACAGGCCACCAACCCGGGACCTCGCGTCCCCGGCGTCCACGGACCGGATGCCGTCCAGGACCGCCAGCGGCAGGAGCCGCGGGCGGAGTCACCAAGTGAGGAGTGTATGGCTCTCAATCTGTCCCAGAAGCAAGAAGTTGTCGCCGAACTGGCAGAAGTTGCCGCCAAGGCCCACTCCCTGGTCGCCGCCGAATACGCAGGCACGACGGTCGCGCAAATGACCGCCATGCGCAAGAAGGCCCGCGAGGAAGGCGTGTTCTTGAAGGTTGTCAAGAACACCCTGGCCGCGCGCGCCGTCGAAGGCACGGACTACGAGGTTGTCAAGGACAAGCTCGTCGGCCCGCTGCTGTACGCGTTTTCGACCGAGGAGCCCGGCGCCGCCGGTCGCCTGATCAAGGAATTCGCCAAGGGCAACGACAAGCTGCAGCCGAAGGTCGTGGCCGTGGGGGGCGAGCTGTATCCCGCCAGCCACGTCGACGTGCTGGCTGCCCTGCCGACCCGCGACCAGGCGCTGTCCATGCTGGCCCGCGTCCTGCTCGAGCCGGTTGCGATGTTCGCCCGTGCCGTCCAGGCCGTGGCCGACAAGCAGGGTGGTGGCGAAGCGCCGGCGGAAGCCGCCGCCGAAGCCCCGGCCGAAGCCTGAGTTCGACGTCATCCGGTTCGTGTGAACCCAACCCCAGATAATTTCCAAAGGTAAACACAATGTCCCTTACCAACGAACAGATCGTCGACGCGATCGCCGAAAAGTCCCTGATGGAAGTGGTGGAGCTGGTCAAGGCCATCGAAGAGAAGTTCGGCGTCTCCGCCGCCGCCCCGGTCGCCGTGGCTGCCGCCGCTGGCCCGGCCGCCGCCGCCGAGGAGCAGACCGAGTTCACCGTCACCCTGAAGTCGGCCGGCGACAAGAAGGTCGAAGTGATCAAGGCCGTCCGCGCGATCACCGGCCTGGGCCTGAAGGAAGCCAAGGACCTCACCGAGGCCGGCGGCGTCCTGAAGGAAGGCGTGTCGAAGGAAGAAGCCGAGAAGTGCAAGAAGGATCTCGAGGCGGCCGGCGCCACCGTCGAGGTCAAGTGATGCAACGGCCCGCGCGCGCCTGAGGGCGTGCGTCGGCCGACGCGTCCTCCCTGCCAGGCAGGGGTCCACGGCGTCCGCTCCGGCGGATGCCAACCGAGGTAGAGATTGGCCCTCAAGCGAGTGCAAATCGAAGCAGCAACCGCCGCAGTCCCGCCCACGCGGGGCTGATGGCGGCAGCCGAGGCTGGGGACGGACGTCCCCGGCCTTCGGCCGTTGTAAGGCCAGGCTTGGTGATCGGCGATCCGTGGTTCGAACAGGTCCGTTTTTCGGCTCTGATCGAACGTCAATCGCGAATCGCCAATCACGCTTCACACAGTGGTCAGTGGTCAGTAGCGGGAGAAGGCGTGCTGGTGCCGGCAATACCAGCGACTGTCCAGTGACAACTTTTCGTTTTCAAGGACCCGCGTCCGCGCGGGCCCCCGACCGAGGCATCAGCTCCCCATGACGACCCAACTCCAGTCGAACTACTCGTTCACCGAGAAGAAGCGCATCCGGAAGAATTTCGGAAAGCGCCGCTCGATCCTCGAAGTGCCGTTCCTGCTCGCCATCCAGGTCGACTCCTACCGCGAGTTCCTGCAGGCCGACAAGGACCCGAACAAGCGCGACGACAAGGGCCTGCACGCCGCGCTCAAGTCGGTGTTCCCGATCGTCAGCTACAACGGCTACGCCGCCCTCGAGTACGTCGGCTACAAGCTCGGCGAGCCCGTGTTCGACGAGCGCGAGTGCCGCCAGCGCGGCATGAGCTACGGCGCGCCGCTGCGCGTGACCGTGCGCCTGGTGATCTACGACCGCGAGTCGTCGAGCAAGGCGATCAAGTACGTGAAGGAGCAGGAGGTCTACATGGGCGAGATCCCGCTCATGACCGACAACGGCACCTTTATCGTCAACGGCACCGAGCGCGTCATCGTCTCGCAGCTGCACCGTTCGCCGGGCGTGTTCTTCGACCACGACCGCGGCAAGACCCACAGCTCGGGCAAGCTGCTGTTCTCCGCGCGCGTGATCCCCTACCGCGGCTCGTGGCTGGACTTCGAGTTCGACCCGAAGGACGCGCTGTACACCCGCATCGACCGCCGCCGCAAGCTGCCGGTCTCGGTGCTGCTGCGCGCGCTGGGCTACTCCAACGAGGAGATGCTCAACGAGTTCTTCGAGATCAACACCTTCCACATCCTGCCCGAAGGCGAGGGCGTGCAGCTGGAGCTGGTGCCCGAGCGCCTGCGCGGCGAGACGCTCAACTTCGACCTGGCCGATGGCGACAAGGTGATCGTCGAGGCCGGCAAGCGCATCACCGCGCGCCACGTCAAGCAGCTCGAGGCCGCCGGCGTCGCCGCGCTGGCCGTGCCGGACGAGTACCTGGTCGGCCGCGTGCTCTCGCACGACGTGGTCGATGCCTCGACCGGCGAGCTGATCGCCTCGGCCAACGACGAGATCAACGACGACACGCTGGCGGCGCTGCGCAAGGCCGGCATCGAGGCCGTCGGCACGATCTGGACCAACGACCTGGACCGCGGCCCGTACCTGTCCAACACGCTGCGCGTGGACGCGACCAAGACCCAGCTCGACGCGCTGGTCGAGATCTACCGCATGATGCGTCCCGGCGAGCCGCCGACCAAGGACGCCGCGCAGAACCTGTTCCACAACCTGTTCTTCGCCTTCGAGCGCTACGACCTCTCGGCCGTGGGCCGGATGAAGTTCAACCGCCGCCTGGGCCGCCGCGAGGTGACCGGCGCCGCGGTGCTGTACGACGCCAAGTACTTCGCCGAGCGCAAGGACGAGGAATCCGTGCGCCTGCGCGAGGCCTGCGGCGACACCTCCGACATCCTCGACGTGATCAAGGTGCTGACCGAGATCCGCAACGGCCGCGGCGTGGTCGACGACATCGACCACCTCGGCAACCGCCGCGTGCGTTCGGTCGGTGAGATGGCCGAGAACGTGTTCCGCGTGGGCCTGGTCCGCGTCGAGCGCGCCGTGCGCGAGCGCCTGACCATGGCCGAGGCCGATGGCCTGACCCCGCAGGAGCTGATCAACGCCAAGCCGGTCGCCGCCGCCGTGAAGGAGTTCTTCGGCTCCTCGCAGCTGTCGCAGTTCATGGACCAGAACAACCCGCTGTCGGAGGTCACCCACAAGCGCCGCGTCTCGGCGCTGGGCCCGGGCGGCCTGACCCGCGAGCGCGCCGGCTTCGAAGTGCGCGACGTGCA
>JAEXTE010000427.1 GCA_023453655.1 Pseudomonadota bacterium | reverse complement strand
GCGCAGCGCCTGCGCGAACAGCGCCGGCGGCTGCGCGCCCTGCACCAGGTAGCGTCCGTCGATCACGAAGGTCGGCACCGACTGGATGCCCAGCGCCTGCGCCCGGGCGACGGCCGCGCGGACCTCGGCCTCGCCCTCGCCACTGCCCAGCAGGGCGCGTACGCGCGCTTCCGCCAGGCCGCCGGCCTGACCGGCCGCTACCAGCACCTCCTGATCGGCCAGGTTGCGGCCCTCGGCGAAGTGCGCGTGGAACAGCGCCTCGCCCACCCGGCCGACGTCGCCTTCGCGCGCCGCCAGCCACAGCAGGCGATGCGCAGGCAGCGTGGTCACCCGCACCTGGCCGCGGTCGAAGTCGAACGGCAGGCCCTCGGCGCGCGCGGTGGCCTGGATGCTGGCGAGCATCTGCGCGGTGCGCTCGGCCCCGCCGAACTTGCGCGCGTAGGCCTCGCGCAGCGGCACCGGATCGGTGCCGGCGTCGGGATCGAGCAGGAAGGGGTGCCAGTGCAGCTCGACCGGCGGCGCGTCGACGCCCATCAGTTCCAGCGCGCGTTCGAGCCGGCGCTTGCCGATCCAGCACCAGGGGCAGACCACATCGGACCAGATGTCGATTCTCATGGCCCGATCATCGCCCCGACGTGGCGACGCGCCAAACCGTCAGCCACGTTCTTCCACGTTCCAGCACGCGTAGGGATGCGACGCCAGCGCCAGGTTGTAGTAGCGCGCCTGGTCGGTGACCTCGTGCCCCGCCCAAGGGGGCAGTTCGAACGGCTCGTCCGGGCTGTCGAGTTCGATCTCGGCCACCACCAGGCCTGCGTTGTCGCCGAGGAACTCGTCCACCTCCCACAGATGGCCGCCGTGGCGCACGAGGTGGCGGCGCTTGTCGATCACCCCGCCCACGCACAGCGCCAGCAGCGCGCGCGCATCCTCGACCGGGATCGGATAGTCGAACTCCTGCCGGCTGCGGCCGAGTTCGCGCGACTTGAGGTTGAGGAACGCCTCCTCGCCCTGGATGCGTACCCGCACCGAGGCCTTCTGCCCGCCGTGGTCCATGGCGCCGAGGTCGTTGATATAGCCCTGCGCCATCGGCACCACCGCATGCGCGGCCATTCGCCAGCCGTCGCCGGTCACTAGGAACTTGCGTTCGATTTCGAGGGCCATGGTCTTCGGTGATGTCCGGAATGTGGGGCGAAATCGCCGGGATCGGAGCGGATGGAGTTTCGATCAGCGCGGGAACAGCGTGATGCCCTCCACCTGCGCAGCCTGGAGGACCATGTCCGCGCCGCTGTGCGTGCAGGGCGCCCGGATGATGAACGCGTCGCCACGCGCGACGCCGTTCACCGCAGCGCCTGCCTTCACCCGCGCACGAACAGCGCAATGCTCTCCACGTGCGCGGTCTGCGGGAACATGTCCATCACCCCCGCATTCACCAGCGTCCAGCCGCACTCGTTGACCAGGTAGCCGGCGTCGCGCGCCAGCGAGCCGGGATGGCAGCTGACGTAGACGATGCGCTCGAACCGCTCCAGCGGCAGCTGGCGCAGCACGTCGATCGCGCCAGAGCGCGGCGGATCGAGCAGCAGCTTGTCGAAGCCCTGCCGCATCCACGGCGCGCCGCGCTGGTCCTGGGTGAGGTCGGCCGCGTGGAAGGCCGCATTGGCCAACCCGTTCTCCGCGGCATTCTCGCGTGCACGCGCCACCAGGCCGGCATCTCCCTCCACGCCCACCACCTCGGCCACCAGCCGCGCCATCGGCAGGGTGAAGTTGCCCAGTCCGCAGAACAGGTCGAGCACGCGATCACTTGCGCGCAGGTCGAGCAGCTCGAACGCGCGCGCGATCATGTCCTCGTTGAGCCGGGCGTTGACCTGGATGAAGTCCAGCGGCCGGAACGCCAGGCGCACGTCCCAGGCGTCGAGCCGGAACGACAACGACGGCGCCTGCGGCCACAGCGCATGCACCGAGTCCACGCCGCGCGGCTGCAGGTACACCGCCACGCGACGGGTTTCGGCGAAACCGCGCAGGGCCGCCAGGTCGGCCTCGCCGAGCGGCTGCAGGTGGCGGAACACCAGCGCCACGCCGTCGAACTCCGGCTGCGCGTCGCCGACGATGAACTCCACCTGCGGCACCTCGCGCCGCGCCTGCAGGCCGTCGACCAGCGCCGACAGTGGCTCGATCAGCGCCGCCACCTCGGGCACCACCGTGTGGCATTCGCGCAGGTCGGCGACGAAGCGCGGATCGCGCTCGCGGAAGCCGACCAGGGTCTTGTCCTTCTTCTCCACCCGCCGCACCGAGAACCGGCCCTTGCGGCGATAGCCCCAGGCCCCGCCGGTCAGCGGCGGCAGTACCTCGCCGGGCGTGACGTGGCCGATGCGCTCGAAGTTCTCCAGCAGCACGCGCTGCTTGGCAAGGATCTGCTTCGACTCGTCCAGGTGCTGCAGCACGCAGCCGCTGCAGACGCCGAAATGCACGCAGCGCGGCTCGACCCGGTCGGGTGAAGCCTGCAGCACCTCCAAGGCGGTCGCCTCGTCGAAGCTGCGCGAGCGCGCGGTCTGGCGCACCACCACGCGTTCGCCCGGCAGGGCGTCGGCGACGAACACGGTCTTGCCGCCCTCGCGGCGGGCCACGCCGCGGCCGTCGTGGCTCAGGTCGATGATGTCGAGTTCGAAGGGCGTCTGGTCGATCCGGGCCACGTGGCGTCAGCTGCGTGCGAAGGTCCGGATATTGTCGCAGATGCGCCGCGGCGGCCGGGCGCCGCCGCCGCGGGCGAAACTGCCCCGCTACGACGCTGCGCAGCGGGGCGCGGCAATCACTTCTGCTTCCAGGCGCCGCCCTGCTGGTACCACCAGCCCGGACGGGCGCTGGCGATCCACTGGCGCGCGAACACGTCGCGGATCTGCGATTCCCACTCCGGGTGGCCATTGGCCACCGCGATCTCGCGGTACACCGCCTTGCGGTCGCGATTGTCGTCGGCGACCGCGGCGTTGACGGCCACGCGGTCCTTGATCGCGAGCTTCGAGGCATCGCGCACCACCACGGTGCCGTCGCCAGCGAAGCCCAGCGCGCCGGAGTCGAAGTGCGGGCGCAGCACCGTGCTGAAGCGCGACTCCATCCGCGACTGGATCGCCTGGATGGCGGGCGTACGGATGGTGATGTCGGGGGTGGCCTGGGCCTGCGCACTGCCGATGCCCAGCAGCATCCAGGGGTCGAAGCGCAGCTGGCGCATCGCCATGCCGCCGCCCCCGGGTCCGGGTGCCGGGGCCGGCACCGCTTCGTCGCCGATCACGTTCTCGACGAACTCGCGCGCGGCCTCGCGCGCCTCGGCCGCGGGGAAATAGACGTTGATGGTGACGCACGCGCACAGCACCAGCGACAGCAGCGACATTCCCAGGACACGACGCATGCGAAGCACTCCTTTGATTGATGACGCGCGGGCCGCTCAGTCCACCACCGGAGCGACGTCGCCGGCGGCCACCGCGGCGAGGCGTTCGAGCAGGGTCGGCCAGTCCACGTTGCGGTTGAATCCCACCACCTGCAGCCGCGGCACGCCCGCGCCTTCGACGATAGTAAAGCCATCGCCCGCTGAATACAGGCCCGACATCCTGCAGACCTCATTGGCCAGCCGGCAGCCGATGCCGATGCGCCGATAGCCGAAGTCGTCGAACAGGCCGATCAGCCGGCCCTGCAGGCTGCCGACGAAGGAAGCATCGCCGACGCTCGAGATGTCCTGCACCGCGCGCTGGCTGATGCGCTGGCGCACACCGCGCCTGGGTTCGGTGTGGAATTCGGCGTCGAACGCGGTTGCGGTCCAGTCGACCAGGCGCAGGCCGTCGATGCGCCCGTGCAGGCGACCACTGATGCTGCCGAAGTCGAACGCGCCGGTGATCCCCATCAGGTCGAGATCGTGCAGCGCCACGTCGGCCGACAGCGTCGGGGCGACGCCGAACGGCCGCTCCATCGACAGCGCGCCAACGTCGATGCGGCCGTCGAACACGCGCACGCTCAGGCCTCCGTCGAACTCGAGCCGCTCGTTCGCATAGCGCGCACTGGGGATGCGCCCGCCCAGGGTGCCGGCGAAGGCCGGCCAGCCCAGCGCCGCGGCGAGCTCGCCGACGTCGAGCGCGTCCAGCGCCAGGCCGAAGCCCACCCGCAGGCCGGTTTGGCCATCCGGCGGCGCCAGGCTGAAGCTCTCGAACGCGACCCGCCCACCCAGCATCTCCAGTTCTGCCGGCTCGCGCAGCCGCAGCGTGCCGCCTTCGCTGCGCAGCGGCAGTTGCACCGGGCCGAAACCCAGTTCGTACAACGCGCCGCTACGCCACGCCAGGGCGCTGTCCACTGTCCCGGCCCCGGCGTGGCGCAGGTCGCCCTGCAGCCCCTCGATGCGGAAGCGGTCGCGCGGGTCGCGGACATCGACGTCGTCCAGATGCAGGTCCAGCGCCTGCAGCCGGCCTGCCTCCAGCTGCACCCTCCCCTGCGCACCGCCGTCCAGGGACAGGCCGGTCAGGCCGGCCAGACCCAGCCATCCGGACAGGTAGCGCTCGGGCAAGGCCGCCAGCGTCGGCGCGCGCGCTTCCATCGACAAGCGACGGACGCCGCCCTGGGCGTCGAGTTCCGCCTCGCCCTGCGCCAGCAGCGCCTGGGAATCGCGCCATTCGACCCGCGGCGCCAACCAGCCGCCGTCGGGCAGGCGCCGCGCGTCCAGGCCAAGACCGACTGGTCCATCGCCCAACGCGAGATAGGCATTGCCGAACAGCGCCTCGCCGCGCGCGATGTTCGCGTCGAGCGCGAGCAGCATGCCGCTCGCCTGGGGAATGCGCAGGTCGAAGCGCACATCCGCATCCAGGTCGCCCAGCGCGATCGTGCCGTCGTCTGATTCAAGCCCGGCACCCGCCAGCGCCAGTCGGCCCTCGACCTGCAGCGGTCGCGCGGTCGGCGTGTGTACGGTCAGCGTGCCATCGAGCGTGCCCGCGCCGAGGCGTCCGCCCGGCCAGGCCTGCGACAGCAGCGCCTGCGCCCAGGCCAGCGGCACGCGCGCGAGATCCAGGCGCGTGGCGTCGGGACTGGCGGCGGTCCGGTGCAGCGCCAGCCTGGACCTGCCACCCGCCAGCACCGCCTCGGCCGTCGCCGACGACAGTTCCACGGCCAGGCGCAAGGCCGCGCCGCCATCGCCGCGCAGCGGACCCTCGCAACGCCAGCCGCTGTCCTGCGGGCGCGCCAGCGGGCAGTCCCAGCGCACATCGGCGAAGCGGTAACCCAGGGCCGGCGCCTCGACGCGCGCCGCCTCGATTCGCAGTTCGCCCCGCGGCGCCTCCGAAGGCCAGTGCAGGCGCACGCGCACATCCCGCAGCTCGACCCCGGCCGCATCGATCCGGTCGATGTGCGCGGTCGCAGTGCGCGCCGCCGCGGGCGCGGCCGCCAGCGCCACCAGCAACAGCGTTAAGATGCGGCCGAGCATCGGGCGAGCATATCCGCAGCGCGGGAAGCGGCGATGAATCCATGGATCCTGCTGGTCGAGGACGACCCCACGAGCCGCGCTTTCCTGCAGGCGGCCACCGAAGCCTTGCCCGCGCGGGTGGATACGGCCGCCAGCGTGGCCGAAGCGCTGGCCCTGGCCTGCGCCAACGACTATGCGCTGTGGCTGGTGGACGCCAACCTGCCCGACGGCAGCGGCATCGAGCTGCTGGCGAAACTGCGCGGACGCGGCTTCTCCACCCCGGCCGTTGCGCACACGGCCTCACGCGAAGCTGGCGACTACCGTGCCCTGCGTGCAGCCGGTTTCGTGGATACGCTGGTCAAGCCCCTGCCGGCAGGCGCATGGCGCGAGGCGATCGCGCGCGTGCTCGGCGCTGAGGCCGGAATTGCATCGGGGGCAGGCCATGGCCACCGCATTGCGGAAGTCGTCGACGAAACGGTGCCGCCGCCCCTCTGGGACGATGCGCGAGCGCTCGCCGCCCTGGCCGGCGACGCCGGCAATGTCGCCGCCATGCGGGGGCGGTGCCGGGCCGAGGTGCCGGCGCCGCGCGACGCGGGCGCGCGCGCGGCGACGGCGGGCGATGCGGAGGCGCTGCGCGCGGCGCTGCACCGGCTCGAGGCCGGCTGCGGATTCGTGGGCGCCGCACGCC